>JAUHYJ010000230.1 GCA_030425785.1 Acidimicrobiia bacterium
CCCGTAGTCGCCGAACGGGCGGTCGCGTTCGCGCACCGCCTCGCGGAACCCGACGGACTGCGATCGCGCGACGAAGTCGAGCCCCTCCTGTGTGTGTCGGGCCACGCCGTCGTAGATCGTGCCGAGCCGACGCGAGGTCGGCGGGTCGTACATCTCGTCGGCGACGGCGTTCAGTGACCAGGTGATCATCTCGAGCTGGTTCGACGGCACGAGTGCGATCCGCTGGGCGAGCGCCATCGCCCGGTCGGCGAGCTCGTCGTCGGGCACCACCTCGAGCACGGCGCCCATCTCGAGCGCCTGCCGGGCGGTGAACTCGTCGCCGGTGAGCATGTAGCGGCGGGCGTTCTGGAGCCCGAGGCGGGCGACCCAGTTCCACGGTGCCTCGGGAATGCCCCACACCCGCGACGGCGGATATCCGAACCGCGCGGACTCGGCCGCGACTATCAGGTGGGCGTTGAACACGATGTTCGTCCCGCCCGCGATGCACCATCCCTGCACCGCTGCGACCGTCGGCTTCGAGCAGTCGTGCAGCTTGGCCCACGTGTCGGCGAACGAGCGGATCATGTGCTGGTCGCGCACGGTGTCCCAGACGCGCTCGTCCGGATCGTCCTCGGCGGCTTGCGCATCGGTCGACCAGTCGAGCCCGTACCCGGCGCAGAACGCCGGGCCCTCGGCGTCGAGCAGGATCACCCGCACCTCGCCGTCACGCTCGGCCGCGTCGACGGCAGCGCTCAGCTCGTCACGAAGCTCGGGCGTGATCGTGTTGTAGCGGTCCGGCCGGCACAGCGTCAGCCGCCGGACGTGGCCCTCGGTCGTCTCGCGGACGGCGTTCCCCATCCGCCCGACGTTACGAGTTGTGCCGGCCGCGGCTGGTAGCGGCGCTGCGTCGAGGACCTTGCGACTTGTGCCTGACCCCCGATGACAGGTCCCCGATGACAGGTCAGAGGATGCGGAGGGGGAGGACGCGGGGGCCGCGGATCTGGCCGATGCTCCACTTCACGTCGCCGGCGAGCTCGAAGTCGCGGAAGCGGGCGACGAACTCCTCGATCGCGATGCGCAGCTCGAGCCGGGCCAGGTTCGAGCCGAGGCACCGGTGGATGCCGAGCCCGAACGCCGAGTGGCGGTTGACCTGGCGATCGATGATGAAGCCCTCGGCGTCCTCGAACTGCTTCGGGTCGCGGTTGGCGGCCGGGAAGGGCAGCAGCACCCAGTCGTCCTTCTTCATCGGGCAGCCGTGGAAGTCGTTGTCCTTCGCGACGAGCCGGGCCATGGTGACCGGCGCGTAGGCCCGCAGGAACTCCTCGAGTGCGAAGTCCATCACCTCGGGGTCGTCGGCGAGCCGATGGCGGTCGTCGGGGTGCTGGGCGAGGTGCCACAGCGACGACCCGATCGCCGACCAGGTGGTGTCGATGCCGGCGATGAGCAGCAGGATGATCGTGCCGCGCACGTGGTCACGCTCGAGCTTGTTGCCCTCGATCTCGACGTCGAGCAGGTAGCTCGTCAGGTCGTCGCGCGGGTTCGCGATGTGGTCCTCGATCTGGTCGTCGATGTACATCTCGAGGTGCTGGAACGAGTCGCTGCGCTCGTTCGGGTCCTCGTTGATGCGCTCGAGCGTGTCGTGGACGAACCCGCGGAAGCGTTCCTCGTCCTCCTGTGGGAAGCCGAGCATGCGGCCGATGACGTTGACCGGGATGTGCTGCGCGTACTGGACGGCGCCGTCGATGATCGTCTCGCCGGGCGTCACGTCGCCCATCGCGTCGAGCAGCCCGCGACAGAGCGTGCGGACCTCGTCCTCCCACGGCTCGATCTGCTTCGGAGCGAACGGCGGCAGCAGGAGGCGTCGCGCGACCTGGTGGAACGGCGGGTCGCTGGTGATCGGCGGCGCGCCACCGATCGGGGCCGGCAACTGCAGGTCGCCGGGGCGCAGGTGGCTGACGACGACCGAACGGCTCGTGAAGTTCTCGGTGTCGTAGGCGATCTCGTGCACCGTCTCGTGGGTGATCGGCGCCCACATGCCCCCGTACCGCTCGGAGTGGGCGACGGGGCAACCGCTCTCACGCAGGTCGTGCCAGATCTGATGGGCGTTCTCGTTGTACTCGGGGCGGCCGTGGTCGATATCGGTCGCCCAGTCCTGCACCGGGCCGTACATCTCCGCATCCCACGGCACGCGCTCCCACACGTCGGCGCCCTCGGGGGTGTCCTTGATGATGGGCGGGACCCGCTCGGGCCGTTCGCTGACGTCGGTCATCGTGCTTCCTTCTCAGTGTTCAATCGGTGAGGGTGATCGCATATTCGGGGCAGTTGGCGGCGGCGAGCCGGGCTCGCGCTTCGAGCTCGGACGGGAGCTCGTCGTCGATCCGTTGCACGGCCTGGCCGTACTCGTCGACGTCGAACACCGCTGGTGCGAGCGCGTAGCAGCGGTTGTGCCCTTGACAGATCCCCGCGTCGAGATGCACCCGCATCCCACCATCCTGCCCGAGAATCGCTGAGACGTCGAGAGGAAATTCGTCTCACTGCCTCAATTCCGAGTCGGGGCGGGTTGGATCAACCCGCCCGGTCTGCGCGCACACCGACGACGAGGGTCGTCATCTCGTCGACGAGCGGTCGCCGGTCGGACTCGACGAACCCGTGCCGTTCGAGCATGTCGGCGACGTCGTCGGCCGTGCGAGACACGTGGCCCGGCACGAACACGGCGTGCTGCAGCGACCAGGCGGCCGCGTGCGCACCACTGCCGACCATGAACCCGTGCACGGCGACCCACCGCACGCCGCGGTCGGCGAGTGCCCGGACGACCGGCTCGTGCTGGTCACCGGGGATCGACGAGAACAGGTAGCTGAGCACGGCCCCGTCGTAGGTCACGCCGTCCCGGTCCGTCGGCCAGGTGGTCGGATCGAGCGCATTGCCCGCATGGAAGCTGACGCGATCGCCGGCGGGTGGCGCAGCTGCGACGACCGACTCGAGGTCGACCACGTCGACGTCGAAGTCGTGGGTGCGCGCGATCGCCTGTGCGATCGCGCCCCAACCACCGCCGACGTCGAGCACCCGGCCGGACGGCTTCGGCAGGCTGCGGGCGAGCGCCTTCGCCGGCCCGAGCGACCCGGCGTACTGCGACGCCTGGTAGGCGTGGGCCTCGTCGGCGTCGGCGAACCACCCCTCGTAGCCCTGCCGCGATGCGGGGTCGGCCAGCACCTTGGCCAGCACGTTCTCACCGGTCGTGCCGAGCGTGAGTCTGGGGGTCATCTGCTGGAGGACCTGTCCGCCCAGATAGTCGCGATACGACTGGTCGCCGGTGAGCAGCGTCGACATCGACTCCGGCTGCGACCAGACACCGTGGTGGTCGCGATCGACCAGCCCTTCCTCGTCCAACACGTAGAGCAGTGTCTCGACCAGGGCGGCGTCGGGGCTGACCGCGCCGAGCTCGTCGGCACGCGCCGGGAGGTGATCGAACAGCTGGAGCTCACAGGCGGTGAGCAGGGCCCACGACGACACGTAGCCGTAGGCGGTGGCGTTGATCGAACGGGCGGCAACGGCGAGAGACATGCCATTCACCCTGGCCAGTCGGACATGGCCGGGTCAAAGCTGGGTTCGCGAGACCGGTGGGTCAGTCGAGCTCGCGTGCGAGCGCGACGATCACGTCGGCTGCGCGCGTCGCGTCGTCGGGCGTGGTCTTCCACGACGAGACCGAGATCCGCATGGCGGTCTCGCCCTGCCATGTCGTCGGCCCGCACCAGATGCGCCCGTCGCGCTGGATCGCATCGACGAGTCGAGCGATCGATGCCGGGTCGCGGAAGCGGATCAGCACCTGATTCAGCACCACCTCGTTGAGCACCCGGAAGTCGGGTTCGGCGCGCAGGCGATCGGCGATGACGGTCGCGGCATCGCACGCTCGGCTGACCAGCTCGCCGACACCGCGCCGGCCGAGCGTCCGCAGCACCGCCCACACCTCGATCTGGCGGGCGCGCTGGGACGACTGCGGCGTGTGGTGCATCGCCTCGAAGCCGTGCTCGGGCGGGAGGTAGCCGGCGACCGAGGCGAACGTGCGTCGCAGCGCGCCCTCGCGCTGGACGACGGCGATACCGGAGTCGTAGGTGACGTTGAGCCACTTGTGGGCGTCCGTGGCGAGCGAGTCGGCCCGCCGCAGGCCCTCGACGAGGTGTGCTCGTGACGGGTCGGCGAGCGCCCAGAGCCCGAACGCGCCGTCGACGTGGAGCCATGCGCTGCGGGCCTCGGCCCAGTCGGCGATGTCGTCGAACGGATCGAAGGCACCCGTGTTCACCTCGCCGGCCTGCGCACACACGACGATCGGCCCGTCGGCCGGGTCGAGGTCGGGGAGGTCGGCGGCGACGAGACGACCCTGGTCGTCGGCCGGGACGGTGATGACCCGCTCGGACCCGAGGCCGATGACACCGAGCGACTTCCGCAGCGTGGAATGGGCCTGGGCGCCGACGACGACGCGGACCTCGGGCGCCCCGTACAGCCCCTGCGTCGGTGCGTCCCAGCCGTGCTCGGCGAGCAGGGCGTCGCGGGCCGCCGCCAGGCAGCTGGCGTTGGCCACCGTCGCACCCGACACGTAGGCGACGTCGGCGGCGGGGGAGAGGCCGAACAGGTCGAGCAGCCACCGCCGGCTCACTTCGTAGAGGCGCGCCGCGACCGGCGACATGACCGGCAGGGCGGCGTTCTGGTCCCACGCATCCGCGAGGAAGGCGGCGCCGAGCGCGACAGGCAGCGTCGCGCCGTTCACGAAGCCGAAGTAGCGCGGCCCGGCACTGCCCATCGCCGCCGGGCCGCCGACGGTCGCGAGCAGGTCGATCGTGACGGTGGCGTCGGTCGGCTCGTCGGGCAGCGGTTCGTCGAACCTGACGAGCGCGTCGACGGCCTCCGGCGTCGGTGTGGCATCGCGCGCGTCGATCGTCGCTGCGAACCGCAGCGCGTGGTCGGCGGCGGTGCGGAGCAGCTCGACGTCGTCGTGCATCACCCACCATCGTGCCCCACCCCGCCGTTCATGTCGCGCACAGTCGGGATATCCCCGCTGAGCGCAACATGAACGTTAGACGTGGGTCAGAGGGATCGGAGGACGTCGGCGAACACCTCCTCGCCGTCGACGTCGAGGCCGCGGTGTGAGAACCAGCCGCACACGTTGAGCACGTCTCGGTGGAGGAAGTCGATGCCGCTCGGGTTGGCGGCGATGTCGACCGCCTGCGGGAAGTCGATGAACCAGACGCGGTCGTCCCACCACAGCACGTTGTATGCCGACAGGTCACCGTGGGCGTACCCCTCGGCGACGATGACGTGCAGCCCGTCGACGAGCTGGTCGAACGCCGCCGGGAGCTGCTCGGCTCGCAGCCGCGCCGCGTGCAGCTGAGGCGCCGCTCGCTCGTCGTCGCCGACGTACTCGAGGTCGAACACGTTGCCGTCGTAGGCGATCGGGTACGGCACCGACAGCCCGGCGTGCCACAGCCGGGTCATCACCTCGTGCTCGTGCCCCATCCAGCGGTCCTGCAGCAGACGCTTGCCGTACGTCGACATGCGTTCGACGGCGCGCCGGTCGCGGGACTTGCGGAACTGGCGGCCCTCCCGGTACTGCACGTCGTGCACGAACGCCGACGAGCGCTGGACGCCGAGCGCCTCGAGCTCGCCTTTCTGTTTCACCTCCCTCGGCAGGTAGCGCTTGCGGGCGAAGACGCAGGTGCGGCCGTCGTGGCCGTGACGTTCGATGAGGTTGATCTGGGCTTCCTTGCCCGTCTTGACGACGCCGAGGTCGTCTTCGTCGTGGAACTCGGTGACGAGCCACGTCGGTGTGGGACGCATCTGTGCGTGCCTCCTGGAATGCGATGGACGATCGGGACGTGATCGGCCGCGCAGGAGACGCAGTGCGCGTCGCAGGTCAGCTGGCGCGGCCGGGGGAGGGAACCGTGCGAACAGACATGGCTTCGACCTCCTCCCGGTGCGGTGACGTGACGACATCAACGTAGACGCCGGCACCGCGGCTCGTGAAGGGGGTTTCGCGGTGTGACAGGCTGGTCGCATGGCCGAACTCGACCTGCTCGACCGGGGCTATGCGACGGTGATGGACCAAGTGGTGGCGACCGGGCGCGCGCCCCACTACACCGAGCTCGCCCACGAGCTCGACGT
>JAUHYJ010000231.1 GCA_030425785.1 Acidimicrobiia bacterium
GACGTCGTTGACGTCGACGCCGGCCGCGTCGGCGAACGCGGAGCGTAACTGGGCACCGACCTCCTCGGGCTGGTCGCCGACCTGCACCTTGATGATGTCGCCCTGCTCGGAGGTGCGCTCCTGGAGCCGCGCTCCCTCGGTCGAGATGCCGCTGTCGGCGAGCACGACCTCGGCGTCGGCGATCGTGAACTGCTCCGCCGGCACATCCCAGGACACGCCGCCCTCGAAGTCGATGCCCAGGTTGAGGCCCTGGGTGAACAGCGAGATGACGGTCGCGACGATGAGGACCGCGGAGATGATCGCGCCGATCTTGCGGCGGCCCACGAAGTCGATGGCGGTCTGCCCGTCGACCAGTCGGCCGATCCCGCTCTCCGCGATCTCCGGACGTTCGAAGGTCGGGGCGGTCATGTTGCGGCTCCGATCGGTGCGGCGGTCATCGTGACGCCGCCGGAGTCCTCGGCCATCCACTTCGAGCGCGCCAGCAGGAACACGGCCGGGCGGGTGAAGAAGTAACAGACGAGCAGGTCACAGATCGTCGTGATGCCGAGGTACAACGCGAAGCCCTTGACCGACCCGACCGACAACCAGAACAGGATCAGCGACGCCATGAGCGACACCAGGTCGGCCGACACGATCGTGCGCCACGTCGCCTGGAAGCTGCGCGGCGCCGCGTTGCGCAGCGACCGACCGTGACGCGCCTCGTCTCGCAGTCGCTCGAAGAACACCACGTAGGAGTCGACGGTCACGCCGACCGCGACGATGATGCCGGTCGCGCCGGCCAGCGTCAGCGCATAGTTCGTCGCCTGTGAGACCAGCGTGGCCAACGTGAACACCGTCATGCCCCAGATGATCAGCCCGGAGATGATCACGACCGCCAGCTTCCGGTAGTAGAAGACCATGAACGCGAGCACGAGCGCGACGCCGACCAGCCCCGCGACCAGCGCTGCGTTCAGCGAGTCCTGACCGGCGGTCGGCGACACGGTCTCGACGCGCTCGGTGACCATCTGGAAGGGGAATGCGCCTCGGTTGAGGACGTCGGCCAGCGACCGGGCCTCGTCCTCGGTGAACTGACCGCTGATCTGGACCGAGCCCTGGAACGACGGTGCGTTCACGTTGGGCGCCGACTGGATGACCCGGTCGAGCGAGATCGCGAGCTGACCCGACGGGCACACCGCGGTCCGGTTGAAGCACTCGGCAGCCAGCGCGTTCCACTGCGCCTCGCCGGCGCCGGACAGGTCGACGTTGACCGCCCAACGCCCGAGCTGGTCGAAGGCGACGTCGGCGCTCTTGCGCTCGAAGACCTCGCCGCTCGCGCCCTGTTCACCGAGGAGGCACGAACCGCCACCGAGCAGGGGCATGAGGGTGTCGGTCGCATCCTCGGGCGCCACGACCGCCGTCGCATCGCACGAGATGACCGGTTTGAGCGCCACGATGCCCGACACGCTCACGGCCGACAGGGCCTCTTCCTGGTCGTTGACGCCGGGCAGATCGACGATCACGTTGCTGCCCTCGACGCGGACGTCGGGTTCGGCGATGCCCGTGGCCTCGAGCTGGTCGCGCACCAGGTCGCGGATGATCGTGAGGTCCTCCGCGGTCGCGCCCTCCTCGGCCGGGGCCAGGATCGCCGAGACGCCGCCCTTCAGGTCGAGGCCCAGCACCGGGTGGTTGCCGAGGCTCAGGTTGACGGCGAGCAACGAGGCGACGACACCGACGAAGACGATGATCGACGCCCAGAGGCGCTTCGTGCTCACGACTCGTCCGCGTCGGCGGGTTCGGTCTCGGGGCCCTCGGCATCCGTGTCGACCTTGCGCTGCACCGCCGCCCGGGCGATCCGGATCTGCACGTCGTCGTCGATCTCGAGCCAGAGACGGTCGCCGTCCTCGCCGGTGATGAATCCGTAGATGCCCGACGTCGTGATGACCTCGTCGCCGACGCCGATCGACGACTGCAACGAGGCCTGCTCCTTCATCCGCTTGCGCTGCGGACGGATGAGCAGGAAGTACATGACGACGGGGATCGCCAGAAGGAAGAGGAGCGAGCCGATGCCCGACCCGCCGCTGTCCTGGGCGATGAGAGAGAGTGCATGCATAGCGGCGAGCAAGCCTAACGGGTGCCGGTGTCGAACGGGTGGTGGAGTCGCTCAGCCCCATACCGCGAGGATGTCGCGGCGGAGGTGCTGGAACGATCCGTCGACGATCGCGGCCCGCATCCGCTCGAGCAGCCGCAGCGTCCAGGCCACGTTGTGCAGGCTCACCAGGCGCGACGCGCTCGGCTCGCCGACCTTGAACAGGTGGCGCAGGTACCCACGGCTGTGTCGGGCGCACACCTGGCAGGTGCAGGTCGCGTCGATCGGTTCGTCACTCAGGGCGAACTCCTGGCGCTTCAGGTTGACCCGACCGACCGATGTCAACGCCGTGCCGTGCCGCCCGAGCCGGGTCTGCATCACGCAGTCGAACTGGTCGACACCGAGGTGCACGGCCTCGACCATGCTGGCCGGGTCGCCGACGCCCATCAGGTACCGCGGACGGTCGGTCGGCAGATGGGCGATCGCCGCGGCCAACGCGGGGATCATCTCGTCGCGGGTCTCCCCCACGCTCAACCCACCGATGCCGTAGCCGTCGAAGGCGAGCGCGACGGTGCGCTCGGCCGACTCGGCCCGCATCGTCTCGCTGACGCCGCCCTGGACGATCCCGAACAGGGCCTGGTCGGTTCGCGAGTGATGGTCGCGTGCCCTCGCCGCCCAGGCGTTGGTGCGTTCGACGGCGAGACGGATGACGTCCGGCGGGCTCGGCAGCGGCGGACACACGTCGAGCACCATCTGGATGTCGGCGCCGAGGAGCTGCTGGGTGTCGACCGCAGCCTCCGGGGTGAACCGATGCGTCGAGCCGTCGTACGTCGACTGGAACGTGACACCGTCGTCGTCGACCTTCGGTTCGAGCGAGAACACCTGGAACCCGCCCGAGTCGGTGAGCGTCAGCCCGCTCCACCCGGCGAAGCGCGCCAGGCCGCCGAAGTGGGCGACCGTGTCCGCGCCCGGTCGCATCATCAGGTGGTACGTGTTCCCGAGCACGATCTGAGCGCCGAGGGCGTCGTAGTCCTCGGCGCTCAGGTACTTGATGGCGCCGCGCGTGCCGACCGGCATGAACAGCGGCGTCGTGTAGCTCCCGTTGGCGGTCGTGGCGACGCCGGCGCGCGCGTCGCCGTCGGTCGCCTCGGTCTCGAATCGGACGGGATGCACGTCGTGCGAGGCTAACGAGGTTCAGCTCGCGCGGCCGTCGCCGGCGACACGATCGAGGAGCATGGCGTCGCCGAAACTCAAGAAGCGGTACTCCTCGGCCAGGGCTGCTGCGTACAGCGACCGCCAGCGGTCACCCACGAAGGCGTCGATCATCATGAGCAGGGTGGTCTTCGGCAGGTGGAAGTTGGTCATGAGCACGTCGACGAGCTGCCACTCGTACCCGGCACGGATGAAGATGTCGGTGCGACCGGCGAGCTCGCCGGTGGTCGCCGCGGACTCCAGCGCCCGAACGCTCGTGGTGCCGACGCACACCACTCGTCCTCCTGCCGCCCGCGTCGCTCGGCAGCGCTCCATCGTGGCCGCGGGGACGCGGTACCGCTCGGTGTGCATGCGATGCGTGGTGGGATCGTCCTCGGTGACGGGACGGAAGGTGTCGAGCCCCACCACGAGTTCGACCTTCGCGACCTCGACACCCCGGTCGGCCAGACGCTCGAACAGCCCGGGCGTGAAGTGCAGGCCGGCGGTCGGCGCCGCCGCGCTGCCGGGCTCGCGGGCGTACACCGTCTGGTACCGATCGGGGTCGGCGAGGCGCTCGGTGATGTACGGCGGGAGCGGCATCTCACCGTGTTCGTCGAGCACGCGGAGCACGTCGAGGTCGTCGAGGTCGTCGACCGATCCGAGCACCTGCACGCTGAACGTGTCACTCGACGCCGTGCGCTCGCCGATCTCGACGACGTCCCGACCGTCGGGGGCCACGAGCCGCTCACCCCGCTTGAGCTTGCGGGCCGGGCGCACCAGCGCCTCCCAGACCGTGCGTTGCCCGTCGAGCGGCTCGAGGAGCAGCACCTCGGCCGCACCACCGGTTCGGCGTCGCAGTGCGAGACGGGCCGGGATCACCTTGGTCTCGTTGACGACCAGCAGGTCACCGGGTCGCAGGATGTCGGGCAGATCGCGAACGTGACGGTGCTCGGGGGCCGCACTCCCCCGGTCGACGAGCAGACGGGCCGCGTCGCGCGGCTCGATCGGCGTCTGCGCGATGCGGTCCTCCGGCAGCTCGTAGTCGAAGTCGGACAACCGCACGGCGATGCAGCGTACCGACGCCGTTCCGGTCGGGGTCAGGCGGGGAAGTCGGCGGCGATCAGCTCGATCGGGCGCCCGTGCGGCGTCCGCGCCGCAGCGCGCTCCCAGGCGGCGCGATGGCGATCGAGTTCGACGTCGGTCCCGGCGCCCGTCGACGCGATCAGTCCTTCGAGCGCGACGAGCCAGTGCCGGTAGTAGGTGTCGCCGAGGTCGGGATCGCCGGCCGCCTGCGCCGCTGCGATCGTGGTGGCGAGGGCGTCGGCCCACTCGGTCCAGGTGAACAGTCCCTGCTCGTGCAGCGCGACGGTCATCGCGAACGCCTGTGCCTCCCACGGCTCGCGGAACACCGGTTCGTCGCCGTCGACCGGCTGCCCGGGGAGCAGCTCGACGCTCACGCCGGCTCCGGTGACAGGTACGACTCCCATGCGTCGACCGAGACCGTCTGTCCGGCGCGGGCGTCGTCCCACAGGTCGGTGGCGTCGACCACGACGGTGTAGAGCCACTGTGGCTGCTCGCCGAGATCGTGAGCGTTCGTGTCGGGGAACACGTGCACGCCGTGGAGCCGCTCGACGGTCCCGACGGCGCCGGCGACATAGCCCGGCACGCGGGTGTGGTGGTCCGGTCGGTCCGATGTGATGCGTACCCGGTCGCCGACGGCGTACCGCGCCGCCGACTCGGCAGGCCGTTCGGCCGGGCGACCGCGTCGCATCGCCTCGTCGACGCGATCGGCCGTCAGCGGCGGGCGCGCGTCGGGCGACGGCGGGCGCAGCGACCGCCCCTCGACGACCTCGTCGGCGCCGACGAGGCCACGGTCGATCACGAGCCGTTCGAGCGCCGAGAGCCAGATCTGGTAGTAGCTCAGCTCGGCGTAGTCGGGCAACGTCTCCCGGTACCGGCGGCTCATGTCGATGTTCCACCTACCTTGCGCCCCGACGGCGATGTTCACCGCCAAGGCGCGCGGCTCCCATGCCCGGTGGAAGCGGACGTCCTCGGGCTCGTCGACGACGGGACCGTGGCCGAGTTGGCCGCCGAGATCGGCGTGGCTCACGTACGTCATGGCGCCGTGGCAGCGAGCTGGTCGGGGGTCAGCGGCAGCCCGGTGCCGATCATCGAGTTGCGCGTCACGAGTGGCGCCAGTTCCTCGGCTGTCATGTCGTCGGTGCCGTCGGGACGCATCGGGATGACGAGGTAGCGGATCTCGGCGGTCGAGTCCCAGACCCGGACGTCGACACCGTCGGGCAGGGTGACGCCGAAGTCCGCGAGCACGCCGTGCGGGTCGCGCACCGCGCGTGAGCGGTACGGCGCGCTCTTGTACCACGTCGGCGGCAACCCGAGGACCGGCCAGGGATAGCAGCTGCACAGCGTGCAGACGACCATGTGGTGCTGCTCCGGCGTGTTGAACAGCGCCACCATGTGCTCACCCTGGCGTCCGCCGTATCCGAGCGAGTCGATCGCAGCCGTGGCATCGCGGGCGAGCCATTCGGCGAACTCCGGGTCGGTCCAGGCCGTCGCGACCACGTGTGCGCCGAAGCGCGGCCCGACCTGGGTCTGGTACAGCTCGATGATGCGGTCGAGCGCGGGCGGATCGATGTAGCCCTTGTCGGTCAGGAGCGATTCGAGCGCGCGCACGCGCACGTCCATCTCGCCGAGCTCGCTGTACTCGAGTTCGTCGTCGTGATCGTGACCGTGCCCCATCGGTCCCGGAGACTACTCGGCCGCCGTGCTCCGCTTCGGGGCGATCGGCTCAACGCCGCAGATCGGCGAGCTGACCGGTGTGTGCGGGAAGGTGACGCGACGCCTGGGTGACCACGA
>JAUHYJ010000232.1 GCA_030425785.1 Acidimicrobiia bacterium
GCCCGGGAGGTAGATGTGGCGCAGATCGGGGTGGCCCTCGAACACGATGCCGAACATCTCGTGCGCTTCGCGCTCGTGCCAGTTGGCACCGGCGTAGTACGGGATCCAGGAGGGGACGGTCATCGACTCGGGGACGTCGGCCTTGATCGTGACCCCGACGTGACGGTCGAGGTCGGTGACGCGTGCGAACACCTGGAACCGTGACTCGCCGCCGGTGTAGCCCTGGCGGATCTCGGTGTCGCGTTCCTCCTGTTCGGCGTCGGGGTCGTCTTCACCCTTGCCGTACGGCGACGGCATCCAGTCGATCGCCGACAGGAAGCAGAAGTAGTCGAACCCCTGCGCCTTGAGCGCCTGGGCGGTGAGCTGCCACGCCTCGGGCGAGACGCGCACCCACAGGTCGGTCTGGGGCATGAGGTGCGTGTCGAGCAGGTGTTCGCCGAGATCGGCGCGCAACGCATCGACGATGCCTTCGCGCAACCCGTCGCCCGGCAGCTCGGCCGGCGCGTCGGTCGTGTCGTCGGCGGTGGTGTCGGTCGAGTCACTCAACGGGCCCACCCCCGACCACGATCGGCTCGCGCTCGGCGGCGGCGGCCGCCTGCAGCGAGGTGTAGTCCTCGTTGCGCCACTTGGCGCCCATGTCCTCGTGCTTGATCCGCTGTTGGAGCAGCACGATGCCCTCGAGCAACGCCTCCGGGCGTGGCGGGCAGCCCGGGACGTACACGTCGACCGGGATGATCTGGTCGACGCCCTTGGTGACCGAGTAGCTGTCCCAGTAGGGGCCACCACAGTTGGCGCACGACCCCATCGAGATCACGTACTTGGGCTCGGGCATCTGCTCGTACAGACGCTTCACCGCCGGGGCCATCTTGTCGGTCACGGTGCCCGAGACGACCACGAGGTCGGCCTGGCGCGGGCTGGCCGGGAGCGGGATGACGCCGAGCCGCATCACGTCGTAGCGCGGCGAGCCGAACGCGGCACCCATCTCGATGGCGCAGCACGCGAGACCCCACTGGTACACCCACATCGAGTAGGAGCGGCCGATGTTGAACAGCTTGTTGAGACCGGTCGGCATGCGACCGCGGTCGACGAGACCCATCAGCTCGCGCCTCCTCGACGGCCGAACGGCCGGGCCGAGTGTCCGTCGATGACCGTCAGACCCATCGCAGCAGCCCTCGCTTCCAGGCGTAGACGAGACCGTCGAGCAGCAGGATGATGAAGATCAGCATGGTGATCAGGCCGAACCACCCGTAGCGCTCCATCGAGGCCGCCCACGGGAAGATGAACACCGCCTCGACGTCGAAGATGACGAACAGGAGGGCGAACACGTAGTACCGGATTTGGCTCTGCGACCATCCCATCCCGACCGGATCGACGCCGGATTCGTAGGCGATCAGCTTCTCGGTGCTGGGCTTCGACGGTCGGACGACCGCGGCGATGCCGAGGAGCAGACCGGCCAACACGATGGCGGCGAGCCCGAACCAGACGACGGTGAGGTAGTCGCGCAGAAAGAGGTCCATTCGGCCAGCGAGGCTACCAGGGGTTGTGAACCGGTTCCCAAACCCTCCACCGGGATTCCGGGGGGAATTCCGCACGGTGTTCGACCCCTCGCGAACCCGCCCGGCCGGTTCTCGCCGAACCGACCAATCCGACCCGGCGCGCGCTCCGAACCATCGATGCCGGGAGTCGCCCGCACCACTCGAACGACGTCCTCCCCGATGGATGAACGTCGGGTGGGAAGTGGGATCAGGGTGTGACGTGCGGGCGACCCCGGCGACCGACAACTCATTGGAGGGAACCACCCATGACCGACCCGCAGCAGCATCCGGATCAGGCATCGTCCGACGACGCGACGAGTGCCGAGCAGCGCACGATCAACCGCCGACGCGTGTTCCTCGCCGGAGCGGGCGTCGCCGGCGCCGCCGCCCTCGCCAAGGCGGGCACCGCATCGGCCGCCGACGGCGACGACGTCCTCGTCGGCGAACAGAACACCACCGACGACGGTGCGACCGTCGTCACGAACACCAACAACACCGCCACCTCGCCGGGCACCGGTGGCCAGGAAGCCATCAAGGGCGAGCTCACGGGATCGGACAACGGTTCCCATGCGATCCTCGGCGTGACCCAGGGGCGCGGACACTCCGTCGCCGGCGACACGCCGGCGGGGCCGAACACGGTGGCGGCCACCTGGGGTCGCCACGGCGGCCAGGGCGCCGGCGTCGGCGGCATCAACACCGCGACGAACGTGCCCCTCGCCGGGCCCGCCCGCGGCGTCGAGGGCATCGTCGCCGACGGCACCAACGGCTCGCACGCCGTGTTCGGCGCGACGAACGGGGCCGGGCACTCCGTGGCCGGCGACACACCGGCCGACGCCGAGGACGGGTCGGGCGGTCCGAACACGACCGCGGCGACGTGGGGCCGCCACGGCGGCGTGGGCGCCGGCATCGGCGGGGTCAGCGCGATGGGCTACGGCGGCGAGTTCGTCGGCGGGAAGTCACACGTCCGGCTCATCCAGGCCGAGGACGCGGACGACTACGGTCCGCCGACCGGTGACGGACATCTCCTCGGCGAGCTCTACGTCGACGGTGCGGGCAACCTGTGGTTCAACCGGGCCGACGGCGAGAACTTCACCCAGCTCAACAACCAGGGCGGTGTCACGATGATGCCGGATCCGCAGCGTGCGTACGACTCCCGCGAGGAATACGAGCCCGCCGGCTCCGCCAAGGGCGCGTTCGACTCCGGCGAGATCCGGGTGATCGATCTCAGCGAGTTCACCGACCTCCCGGCCGGCGCGTCGGGCGCGATCGTCAACATCACCGTCGACGGCACCGTCGGACGGGGGTTCCTCACCGCGTTCAACGGCGCGACCGCCGACGACGACCGCCCGGATGCCTCGACCATCAACTGGTACGAGGACACCTCGATCGTCGCCAACGGCGTCATCGTGCCGGTCGCGCCGGACGGCACGATCAAGGTGTACTGCTACGGCCTGGGCGGCACGGCGGTCACCGACGTCGTGATCGACGTGGTCGGCGCGATCACCTGAGCGCGATCACCTGATCACGATCGCATCCGTGCGGTCACCTTCGCATGCGGGTTCCCCGGGCACGCATGCGCCTCCGGGCGGGAACCAGGCACTGCGGCGGCGTCGAGCGATCGGCGCCGCCGTCGGTGCCCCCGGGCACACGCGATGCCCGGGCAAAGACGCCAGGACGCGAAACTCGGGGTCGACCTACTGGTCGGTAGGGAGACGCGGTAGGATGTGCGGGTGCTTGCCGCCGACGTGATGCTGAACGAACTCGACGCGACGGTCACGTCGCTCCTCGAGCGCCACCTGTCGACGTCGAAGGAATGGTTCCCCCACGAACACGTTCCGTACGGCCGTGGCCGCGACCCCGTGCCGGGCGAGGAGTGGTCGGAGGCCGACGCCGACCTCGCCGGTGCCACGATCGACGACTCGGTCCGCTCGGCGTTGCTCGTCAACCTGCTCACCGAGGACAACCTTCCCTACTACTTCAGGTCGGTCGAGCGGATCTTCGGCCCGGACGGCGCCTGGGGCGAGTGGGTCCGGCGCTGGACGGCCGAGGAAGGTCGCCACTCGATGGCGATCTACGGCTACCTCATGGCGACCCGTGCGATCGATCCGCATCACCTCGAGCGGTGCCGGATGGCCCAGGTGTCGGGTGGCGTGACTCCCGAGCCGCCGAACATCCAGGAGGGGTTCGTCTACCTCTCGCTCCAGGAGCTCGCGACCCGCATCTCGCACCGGGCGACCGGCCAGATGATCGGCGACCCGGCCGGCTACGACGTGATGATGCGCGTCGCCGGCGACGAGAACCTCCACCAGCTCTTCTACCGCGACATGGCCACCGCCGCGATCGACGTCGATCCGAACGGGATGGTGCACGCGATCGAGGCCCAGGTGACGTCGTTCTCGATGCCGGGCATCGGCATCCCGGGTTTCGCCGAGCACGCGAAGCGCATCGCCAAGGCCGGCATCTACGACCTCGCCGTCCACCACGAGCAGATCCTCGTGCCGATGGTGATGCGCACGTGGCAGCTCGACCAGCTCGAGGGGCTCGACGCCGAGGCCGAGCAGTCACGTGAGCGCACGATGGCCTACCTCGCGAAGAGCGAGCGGGTCGCGAAGCGCCTGGCGGCACGTCGCGAACGCGACACCGACCTCGTCGACGCCTGACCGCACGTCGTCGGGTCGCGACCCCGAACCGCCACCGCCTGTGGTTGGCGTCCCACCCAACGGATTGCCTCGGCCGGGAACGTCAAATCCTTTGCAGATCTCTTCAGGATTCTCCGAAGACAGCGTCAGCCCGCCCTGGTACAGTCGAACGCCTACGGATCAGGCAACTGACGTGCGACCTTCGACTTCGCCCCTCTCCGGCGAGCGCTCCGCCAGGCGCAGGACCGTTCCCCACGATGCTGGCTTCAGCTTCGTCGAAGTCGTCGTGACCGTGGTCCTCCTGGGCATCATCGTCATCGCCGTGCTCTCGGCGGTGCGAGCGTCCGTCCGGGCGTCGACGACGGCGGAGACGGCGGCCGAGGTCGAGACCCTCGTCGTCAACGCGATCGACCAGGTCACACGCGAGCCGATCACCACGTGTGACTACACCGACGCAGTGACGGCCGCGGTCGAGCGGTACACCGACTCGACGTGGGATCCGATCGCCGCCCACGTCATCGTCGAGCAGGCCTACCTCGAGCCCGACGGCAGCTGGACCAACGATCCGACGCCCGGCGACAACATGCCGGTCCCATGTGCACAGCAGGTCTGGCGCGTGACCGTCACGATCAGCGCTCCCGACGGTGGCCTGAGCAGAACCATCCAGGTGGTGAAGAGTGAGATCTGAACAGCATCCTCGCCGCGACAGCGGCATGACCCTGATCGAGTTGCTCGTGGCGTTGTTCGCGATCGGGGCGATCGCCACCGTGCTCAGCGCGGCGATCGTCGTCACGCTCCGCCAGCAGGCCGGCACCGAGGCACGCACCGATGTCGCCCGGTGGGAGCAGGCCCTGGCGCTCTGGCTGCCGTCCGACCTGGCGTCGGCCGGGCTGCCCGAGAGCGACCCGGCCTCCGGCATCGATGTGTTGCCCGGCTCGGTCCCGGCGCTGCCTGGCGGCGCGAGCTGCGCGCTGCCCGAGTGCGACCCCACGAGGTACTCGAACGCGCTCCTGCTCCGCTGGGGATCGGGTTCGTTCCGCACGGAGGTCTCGTATCGGTACGGCGAGAGCCCTGCCGGCTCGGGCGAGTACGTCCTCCTCCGCGTCGAGTGCTCGAGTTCGGGGTGCAGCTCGCAGGTCGTGCTGCGCGATCTCGCATCGCCGCCCGATCAGACGCCGCCGTGGGCACCACCCGACGAGGTGCCCGACACCGTCATCAATGTGACGGCACCGCTCGACACGTCCGGGTCTCCGGTGTCGATGCCGAACGCCCAGCGGGTGATCGTGAACGTCAACGGGGCCCCGGGCGCCGACGGCGTCGATCGCAGCAGCACCGTGAGTTTCACCGCGGGCGGCATGTCGCGGACCACGATCCCGGACCCCGAGTTCGAGGGGCCGACCTTCCTCGACGCGCAGAGCGCCTGTGGCGGCCCGATCACGTTGATCGTCGACGAGTCGGGCTCGATCGGCGGTGCCGATGACGACATCGAGGACGCCGTCGAGAACTTCATCGACACCTTCGACGGCACACCGACACGCCTGCAGGTCATCGAGTCGCTGGCGTCCGCGGGCGTGCCCGTGAATGCCAATGTCGCGCCGGTCATACCGCGCATCAATGATCACGAAATCGAGCAAATTCTTGAAGCGGTGGCGGAGCGTGGCGCGAGCTCAGCCAGCTACATACTGCTGCGCCTGCCGCTTGAGGTTGAGCCGCTGTTCCGTGACTGGCTGGAGGCGCATTTTGCCGACCGGGCGCAGGCCGTGATGAACCAGGTGAAGTCGTGTCATGGCGGCCGGGTGTATCGCTCCTCGTTTCACCATCGCATGCGTGGTTCGGGTGAATTTGCCGGCCTGATCGCCCAGCGCTTTCGCGTGGCGAAAAGACGCCTCGGCCTGGAAACAGCGCTTCCTGAACTGGAAACCGGTTTATTCCACCGCGCTCACGA
>JAUHYJ010000233.1 GCA_030425785.1 Acidimicrobiia bacterium
GACCGTGAGCACGAACTTGGCGCCCGGGAAGTGCTCGTCGAGCATCCGGAAGAACGCCGGCCACGGCATGTCCTGGATGGCGTCGTAGTGGGCAGCGGCCTCGAGGACGTAGGCGTCGAGCGCGTCTCGATCCGGGTACGTGTCGGTCGAGAAGGTTCCGCCGACGTGGTAGCCGAGCAGGTACAGCGCGTTGGCCAGCGACGATGTCATCGTCTTGTGCAGACCGATGCCGAACACCTTGGGCGGACGCTGCGGGACGAGCACGTCGACGTCGGGTGAGACGTCGGGTGGGACGTCCGGTGGCTTGTTGGTCATCGCTGCCGGTCCGTCCTGGCGCGCTGCGCCCTGATCGCACGTTCGACCCGCTCGCGCTGGGCCCGCCACGAGTACCGCTCGTCGACGACGCGGCGTCCGGCGGCGGCGAGCTCGGCCTGCAGCGCGGTCGATTCGAGGACGCGCACGATCGCCGCCGCGAAGTCGTCCGGCTCGTCGGCGAGCAGGAGCTCCGTGCCGTCGGCCAGATCGAGCCCTTCGGCGCCGATCGAGGTCGACACGGTGGGCACCCCGGCCGCCATGCTCTCGAGCACCTTCAGTCGCGTGCCCCCGCCCGTCCGGAGCGGCACGATCGACACCGTGGCTGCGTCGAAGTACGGGCCGACGTCGGGGACGAACCCCACGACCTCGACGCCGTCGTGACCGTGCAGACGACGGATGTCGGGCGGCGGCGCACCGCCGACCACCTTGAGCTCGACATCGCCGATGCGCTCGCGCACGAGCGGGTACACCTCCTCGACGAACCATCGCACGCCGTCGCGATTCGCGTCGACGTGGGTGGCGCCGACGAAGAGCAGCTCGCGGCCACCGGCTGCGGTCTCACGGGTTCCGAAGCGGGCAGGGTCGATGGAGTTGGGAACCGTCTCGACCACGGCGTCGGGCACCCACTCGCGCAGGAGGTGCGCCTCGCGGTCGGACGTCGTGAACACGAGATCGTGATCGCGACACGCTCGCAGCTCCTCACGCCGCACCTTCGCGGCCTCCCACCGCAGTGCCCAGCTGCGAACGCCCGTGCTCACCTCGGACCGCCGTTGCACCAGCTCGTGTTCGATGTTGTGCAGATCGAGCACGTCGACCGCGCCGGTGTCCCCCAGGTCGTACTGCGCCATCTGCGTGTGCTCGACGACGATCACGTCGAACTGGCAACGCGCGAGCAGCTCGTCGAGCTCGGCTTGGAACCGATCGCTGCGGTGATCGAGGGTGAGGAACGAACGGCGCGGGTCGACGATCGATCGAACCTGGCGGAGCGCGCGGTGGTGTCCCGGCGGCTCGACGAACACGACCTCGTCACACCACGTGGGGAGCTCGCGGTCGGCGCCGAGATCGCCGAGCTCGTGCATGCAGATCACGCTGACGTCGGAGAACTCGGCGAACGTCCGCATCAGGTTGTAGACGCGGATCGCGCCGCCGAAGATCAGCGGGTACGGGCTGTACGGGCTGACGAACAGCGTCCGCAGGCGGCGATCTTCGGGGTGGGGGTCGGACATGCTCCGGGGTCCGGCGTCGAGGGGTCCGGTCGGGGGTCCGGGGGCGCCGACCGGTGGCTGCTGTGCCGAGCGTACCGGCTGCGGTCAGGTCGACCGTGTGACCGTCGCCGGAGCACCCTCGGCGTACGACCGAGCGGGGATCGCACCGGTGACGACGCTGCGCGGTCCGATCACGCTGCCCTCGCCGATCTCGGCGCCGGGCAACACGACCGTCATCGGGCCGATGATCACGTCGTCGTGGATCACGATCGGCACGGACGGCGGGTGCTCGAGGCGGCGGTCGGGTTCGAGCCGATGGAATCCGTTGTCCATCACGTTCACGTGGCGGCCGATTCGACACCGATCGCCGATCGTGACCGATGCGGTCACGCCGACGGCGCTGCCCTGCTCGAAGTGGACGTCGTCGCCGACCGACAGTGTCGCCCCCGGCGCGACCTCGATCTCGACGCGAGCGACGTCCGCGTCGATCCGGACTCGATCGCCGATCGTGGTCGTCCCGTTCAGCGCGAGCCGCGGGCGGCCTCGAATGCGGCCGCCCTCGCCGGCGACGTCGCGCAGGCGCCAGCGCGCCCGCCAGCTCGCCGCCAGCTCGGACCAGGTCGTGCGAAGGTGGCCGCTCATCGCAGCCAGGCTAGTGCGAGCGCCCGTTCGAGCTGCCGGGCTCACAGCGAACGGATGACGCGCGCCGGAGCGCCGGCGACCAGCGTGGCCGGCGGCACGTCGTGCTCGACCACGCTCCCGGCGCCGACGACGCTGTCGTCGCCGATCGTGACGCCCGGCATCACGACGACTCGCGACGCGAGCCAGACGTTCGACCCGATCCTCACGGGTCGCGACGCCCCGGGCTCGTCACGTCGCTCGAGCGCCTCGTCGAAGCCGAGGTTGTCGGTGATCACGCAGTACGTGCCGATCTGGCACCCATCGCCGATCGAGACCGCGTCTCGGGCGCGCACGAACGTGCCGAAGTTGAGGAACGACCCGTCACCGATCGAGAGCTGCGCGCCCGGGCCGACGTCGAACTCGAGGGGCGAGACGTGGCCGGCCAGCCGGACGCGGTCACCGACCGACAGGACACCGCGGTTCCGCACCACCGCACGACCGTTGAGCCGGACCGACCTCGACACCCGCGTGGCGCCGCGGAGGAACCACTGTGCTCGGGCGGCACGGAACACCGTGCGGCCGATACGGACGAGGCGGCTGGGGTCGATCACCGACCGCCTCCACCCCGCCGGCGCAGACCGAGCCGACCGAGGACGTCACCGATGAGCCGGCGCTGGAAGTCGTCGAAGACCCGGAAGACGACAGCGGCGACGATGAACGTGACCGCCCCGATGATCGCGGGAATCGCGAAGAAGTGGTCGCGGAACGGCCAGGCGACGAGCATCATCGCGCCACCGGCGGCGAGCACCCGGGCCGACCGCCACACCATCGAGCGCGTCACGAGGTAGGGCGCCACGACCGCCAGCCCCAGTGCGAACTGGGCGGTCTCGGTGACGACGTAGGCGAGCGCGCCGCCGATCGCGCCGTTGTCGTACCGGTCGCTCGCCCACGGGACCAGCACGATGTCGAGCGGGATCGTCAGAGCGGCCGCCGCGAAGAGCATCACCAGCCAGAAGCCGCGCTTGTCGGTCGCGAGCGCGAGGTTGGCGAGCAGCGTCGTCCCGAAGGTGAGCACGAGCACCGGCCCGATCACGACGAGGACGTCACCGGCCCCCGCGAAGTCCTCGCCGAACATCGTGGGAGCGAACGACGGGGCGACCACGGCCGTGCCGAGCCCGATGGGGACACCGACGAGGACCAGGAGTTGGAAGGTCCGGCGCACGAGCTCCCGCAGGCGCGCGGGATTCTCCGCGTGCAGACGTCCCATCGACGGGAGCACCGACGCGATGACCACCGTCGCCGGGAACAACAGCGATCCGGCGAGCACGTCGGCCAAGCCGTACCAGCCGAGATCGCGGTCACCGGCGACCTGTGACACGACGATGACGTCGATCTGTCGGTACGTCGTGTTCGCCAGCGCCACCATCATGAACGGGATGCTGGCCTTCGTGATCGGCACCAGCTGTCCGCGCCAGTCGCTGCGCGGCACCGTTGCGGTCAGTCGGAAGCGCCACACGATCACGATCAGTCCGACGAGCGACGAGATGACCCCGACGGACACGACCCCGATGACGCCGAAGCCGAACAGCAGCGTCGCGAGCACGCCGACGACCGTGAGCAGCTTCATGCCGACCGACACCGCGGCCGTCGCCGCCATACGCTCCAGACCGACGAAGGCCGTGCTGTACACCTCGTTCCAGGTCAGCAGCAGGCGCGAGAGGCCGATGAGCGCCATCACGACGACGAAGGTCTCCGTACCGCCGACGACGCCGAGGTAGACCGCGAGCGTCGCGGCGACGAGCACGAACATGCCCGTGCGCAGCATCAGGACCGGCCTGATCATCGCGAGGCCCGATCGCTGCTCGCGGGCGATCGCGATCTGCAGGTACAGCGTCGTGCCGAGCCCGACGACGACCGCGCCGATCGCCCAGAGCGACGAGGCGAGCTGGAACTCGCCCAGCACCTCGGGCCCGAGCACACGCGGCAGGACGATCGCGACGAGCAGCGACAGCGACCAGGTCGCGATCTGCGACGAGGACATGTGGGCGACGTTGCGGCGGATCGACGAGCGCTCGACCAGCTGGCCGGTGTCCTCCTCGGACGGCAGCGGCTGGCTCATGATGCGGCCGCGCCGGCGACCTCGAGCAGGCGATGCGCGTTGACGTCGGCATCGAAGCGCTGGACGGCCCGCTCGCGCGCCGCCTGCCCGAATCGGCGTCGAAGTGCATCGTCACCCGCCAACTGCTCGATCGCCAGGCGGAGCTCGCGCCGATCGGGCGTCGGCAGCAGCAGGCCGGTCTCGCCGTGGCTCACGATGTCGGGCAGCCCGCCGACGTCGGTCGCGATCACGGGGAGGCCCGCCGCGCTCGCCTCGACGGCGGCGATCCCGAACGTCTCGGCCCGAGTCGGCAGCACGAAGACGTCAGAGGTCCGGAACAGCTCGATCAGGCGCGGGTCGTTCGGTTGCAGATCGGACACGACGGTGACCCGCTCGGTCGCCGGGACCTCGGTCTTGGTGACCACCGTGAGGTGCACGTGATCGGGAAGATCGCGCATCGCGTCGATCAGGAGATCGCCGCCCTTGCGGCGGAGTTCGCCACCGACGAAGAGGAGGCGGACCTCGTCGCGGTCCGTCCGTTCCGGACCGGGACACCAGCGCTGGACGTCGACCCCGGGCGGGATCACCTCGGTTCGGGACGGATCGACCCCGTAGTCGGACACGAACGAGGACACCACCCACGAGCTCCAGCCGACACAGCGAGCGGCCCCGCCGAAGACCCGTTCGTTGCGCCGCCGCTTCCACGCGCTGACCGGTCCGCGTCGATCGGCGCGGTGCCCGTAGCCAGCCGCCATTTCGTCGTACTGCACCGGCGTGACGTCCGTGATGACGACGTACGGATCGCGGAGCGCGCGACCGGCGAGCGCCGCCGGCACCTGGGTGTTGAACACGTAGACGTCGGCGTCGGCGTCCAGGCCGGCCCGCACCTGGCGACGTCCGGCGAGGGAGCCGCTGAACCGATCGAGCTGCGGGACCCGCGTGGGTCGTTCGGCATACGTGATCGGCACCCACCGCGCCGCCACACCGTCGGCATCGGACACGGCCCGACGCAGGTTGTCGGCGTAGGTCCGGTGTCCCAGGTGCTGTTCGAGCAGGAACGTGATCGAGAGATCGCTCGCGGCGCCGCCGGTCATCGGGGGTCGCACCCCGCGCGCCGACCAGAGTGATCGATCGCCTGCTCCGCCGCAGGCCTGAACGAACACGTCACTTCCACCCGCTCCTTCGATCGTCGACCGGTGTCCGAGGCCCGTCCGCTGGCACGGTGGCCTCGCGCCTCGCGGTGCACGATAGCGCCACGTCGTCGTTCCGGCGCCGAATGGCACCGGACCCGGAGCGACTCGGCTACCGTTCGGCCATCGACGCCACCGGCAGCAATGACGCACGCGCGCCCGAGATCAGCGCCGTCGTGTGCACCCGTCACCGCGGCGAGCGGGTCGCCGCGACGGTCGCGTCCATCCTCGCGTCGGACCACCCCTCGTTCGAGCTCGTCGTGATCGACCAGAGCCTCGACGACGTGACCGAGCAGGCGGTCGCGCGGTTCACCGACGACCCGCGCCTCCGCTACGTACGGTCGGCGACCGTCGGGCTCGGGCGGGCGCGAAACCTCGGGCTCGACGAGGCCCGGGCCGGGGTGATCGCGTTCACCGACGACGACGTGACGGTGCCGCCCGACTGGCTGACGGTGATGGCTGCGACCTTCGAGCGGTTCCCGGACGCCGCCGTGGCGTTCTGCTCGGTCGTCGAGGCGCCCCACGACAGCAGCGCCGGCTTCATCCCGGTGTACCGGTGCGACGGCGTGACCGAGGTGTCGACGATGCGCGGGAAGTGTCGAGCTCGCGGCATCGGCGCCGGCATGTCGGCGCGGCGCGACCCGGTGGTCGCACTGGGCGGATTCGAC
>JAUHYJ010000234.1 GCA_030425785.1 Acidimicrobiia bacterium
CGGGATGCGCGTCGATCGTGTGGATCAGGTTCGCCGGGATCGTCTCGTCGATCAGCGCGACGTCGGTCGGTCCGTGTTCGAGTGCGAGTTCCCCCATGCCGGCCAGCGTAGATGGCCGGTGACGACCCGGGTGTGGCGGATGACACGTCGGGACCGCTCACGTCGCCGGCTCGGCGGCCGATACTGCTGGACGTGCAGGTGCAACACCGCCTCCGGACCGCGGGCCGATGGATGTCGTCGCGCGCCTGGAGCCGTGCCGGTGCGGTCGCGCAGGTGCTCGCGACCGGGACCCCGCGTCGCATCATGGCCCGCACCAGCAGGTTCGCGCTCTTCGCCGGTGGGTCGGTACTGATCGGCGCGGCGGTCGCCGTCATGCTCTGGAACCAACTCGGTCCCGGGCCGCTCGACGTGTTCATCGGCGCCGTCCGGTCCCGCACCGGTCTCCCGCTCACGCTCGCGGTCTGGTCGACGGTGTTCTCGTTGCTCGGCGTCGCCTGGCTGCTCGGTCGCCGACCGGGCTGGGGCAGCGTCGCCGGTCCCGTCGTCGTCGGCCCGGTCATGCAGCTCGTGCTGGCCCAGCTCGACGAGGTACCTCCCCCGTCGACGTTGGTGTTCCGCATCGTGGTGCAGCTGGTCGCGATCGCGGCGGTCGGCATCGGAGCCGGCGCGACGATCGCCTCCGGTCTGGGCGCCGGGTCGGGCGAGCTGCTCGCCGCCGCCGCGTCCGATCGCAGCGGTCACTCCGAGCCGCGTGTCCGCGTGGCGTTCGAGCTGTCGTGGCTCGTGTTGGGGGTCGCGCTCGGTGGCCCGATCGGCCTGGGCACCGTGATCGTCGCGCTCTCGATCGGCCCGGCCGTCGCCTCGGGCTATCGCCTGGTCGACGCCGCGATGGCCCACTCGCGGCGCCAGCTCTCGCTCGCCGCCGTGCGGGTCTGATCGCGGGTCAGTCGTCGCCGAGCACGCCGTCGGTGATGCGCACGGTGCGGTCGCAGTACTCGGTGATCCGGTCGTCGTGGGTCACGACGATCGCCGCCGTGCCACGTGACTTCATCTCGGACCGGATGAGCTCCATCACCTGCTGGCCGAGCTCGGTGTCGAGCGACGACGTCGGCTCGTCGAACAGGACGAGCTCGGGTTCGTTCATCAGCGACCGGCCGATCGCGACGCGCTGCTTCTGACCACCCGACAGCTGCGACGGCAGGTTCTTCGCACGGTCGGCCAGTCCGAGCTCGTCGAGCAATCGGTCGGCGCGGTCGCGGGCGGGCTTGCCCTGGCGGCGACCGAGCTCGTCGACCACGAGGAGGTTCTCGCGGGCGTTCAGGAACGGCACGAGGTTGACCGACTGGAACACGAAGCCGACCTTGTTCTGGCGGAACGTGGTCAGCTCCTTGTCGCCGTAGTCGCTGATCGCCTCGCCGCCGACCACGACCGAGCCCTCGGTCGCCGACAGGATGCCGCCTGCGATCGAGCAGAGCGTGGTCTTGCCGGACCCCGACGGGCCGACCAGGGCGACGATCTCGTCGGTGCCGACGGTGAGCGTGGCGTGGTCGAGTGCGACGACTTCGTTGTCGCCCATCGAGTAGATCTTGCGGACGTCGGACATCTGGAGTGCAGGTGTGGACATGGTTCAGTTCCCGAGGGCTGAGGCCGGGTCGACGCGCAGAACCCGGCGGAGTGAGAAGGCGCTCCCGATCACGGCGGCGATCAGGAGCAGGACGACGCTGAGGACGATCCGGCTCGGCGACACGAAGAGCGGGATCGACCCGGGCGGGATGAGCAGGTCGAGTACCACGACCAGCACGGCCGCGACGGCCGACGCGACCAGGGTGACCGCGGTCGCCTGGACGACCAGGCCGCCGAAAATGGTCCGCGACCGCGCGCCGATCGCCTTGAGGACGCCATAGAGGGCGGTGCGCTCCACCGTGAGGAGCGCGAAGAACAGCGCGATGACGACCAGGGCGATCACCACGGTCACCCCGAGGATCTGATTGAAGGTCGCCGACTGCTCCTCGACCCCCGGGATCTCGTTGATCGCGTCGTCGATCGTCAGCGCGTACGTGCCGTCGTTGGCCGCATCGACGGCGGCGACGACGTCGGCGGGATCTCCCGGCCCACTCACGACGAGCGCCTGGACGACGCCGTCGGCGAGCACCGCATCGGGTCGGTTCTGCGACAGGACCTCGCGCCAGGTGCCGAGGTCGGTCCAGAGTCCGCCCGATCCGTTGTAGGCGGTGTCGGACACCCACCCGGTGACCGTGATGGGCGTGCGGGCCGGTCCGACGAGCAGCTCGTCGCCGAGCTCGACCCCGTCGGCCTGCAGCAGCTCGTCGGCGTACGCCTCGCCGGGCGCCGGCGGCGCCGGGATGCCCGACTTCGGCAGCTCGTAGCCCCACACGGCGACGTTGGCCAGATCGCGCGGGCCGTTGCCGGGGACGCGTGCGCCGAGCAGCACGACGCCGAGCCCGCCGACCTCGTCGACGCCGTCGGCCGACTCGATCGCGGCACGGTCGTCGGGCTCGATCCGGCTGCGGAGGAACGACGACTGGGACGCGTCGCTGTAGACGATCGCGTCGGCGGTCTGCGCGCGCAGCGCACCGGTCGACAGGCGGAGCAGCCCGTCGAGGAGACCCCCGAGGAACATGAGGAGCACCGCGATCAGGGTGAGGATCACCGTCGCGGTCACGAAGCGCCCGGGCTTGCGGACCAGTTCGCGCAGGGCGAGCTTCATCGGTTCGCACCCCCGGTCGTGGCCTCGATCGGATCGATGCGCAGCACGCGGCGGGCCGCGATCAGCGACGACCCGATACCGAGCACGAACAGGATGATCGCCCACACGATGACCGCAGTCGTCTCGAACCGCAGCTGGATCCCGCCCAGGCGTCGTTGCGACAGCGGCGTGTAGAGCGCGAGACCGATGGCGTAGCCCGCGATGACGATCAGCACCGCCTGGAACAACAGCGACGTCACGAGCCGACGCGCCGGTGCTCCGATGGCGCGCAGGAGGGTGAGCGCACCGGACTTCTGGAACGTGATGATGAGGAAGAACAGGCCCGTCACGCACGGGATGACCAGCCCGTACAGCAGGAAGATGACGCGGAACGACTGCTGCACCTGGGCGACGCCCGGTGTCTCGTCGGCGGCATCGCTGCGGGTGAGTGCGTCGAGGTCGTCCGACAGCCCGTTGATGTTCGCGACGAGCTGCTCGGGCGTCACCCCGTCGGCCGGCGCGGCGGCGAGCACGTTCGGCAGTGGCGTGCCGGCGTCGGGGTTCGCCGACTGCACCGCGGCGACGTAGTCGTCGTATGCGACGAACAGGGTGGCACCGGCGTTGAGCTGGACGTCGTCGGCCAGCCCGACGATCGTGATCTCGTACCCGCTGGGTTCGATCGTGATGGTGTCGCCGAGCCCGAAGCCGGCGTCGGCGTCGTTCGACGCACCGACGGCCTCACCCGCCGCTCGGGGATAGCGCCCCTCGGCCAGTTCGGCCGGTGCGCCCAGCAGCGGCTGCTCGTAGCCGAGCACGGTGGTGTCGGTCAGTTCGCCGTCGGCGTTCGTGACCGAGAACGTCCCCTGGCCGATTCGGCCGACGTCGCCGAGCCCGTCGGCGGTCGTGACCAGCTGCTCGAGGTCGGGCGTGATGATGCTGCCCTGGATCACCCGTTGTCCGTCGACCGAATAGACCAGCACCGGTGCGGTCTGGTTGCGGATCGCACCGACGAACGACGTCAGCAGCCCGTTCTGGAGCGACTGCTGGAACAGGATGAGGAACACGAGCATCCCCAGCGCGACCGTGAGCAGCCCGAAGCGCACCTTGGCGCGGGACATCTCTTTCAGGGCGAGGAACATGGTGGGACGTGACTCGAACTCGGGTCTCGACGCACCCTACGTGAGCGGACGCGCCGCCGGATGCGCGTCAGCGCGAACGCAGTTCGAGCCGGTCGCGATGGACGATCCGGTAGGTGCGGTCGCGCTGCTCGATCCAGCCGAGCTTGATGAAGTTGGCGATCGCCTTGTTCACGCGTTCGCGCGACGCGCCGACCATGCCGGCGAGCTCTTCCTGGGTGACCGGCAGCTGGAACTCGTCGTTGCCGTTGGCCATCTCGAGCAGGCGCTTGGCCGTACGGCCGGTCACGTCGAGGAACACCGAGTCGGCGAGCACCTCGTCCATCACCCGCAGGCGGGTGGCGAGCAGGCGGGTGACGTTCCACAGCAGTCGTGGGTCGTCCTCGAACAGCCGCCGCACCGGTTCGAAGGGGACCTCGAGCACCGACGACCGTTCGAGCGCTCGCGCCATCGCCGAGCGCGGCCCGTCGTCGAGCATGCCGAGCTCTCCGAACAGGTCGTCGGCCTCCATCAGCGCGACGACGCTCTCGCGATGACTGGCCATCGCGATCGCGATCCGGCCGTCGATCACCAGATAGAGGGCGTCGGGCGGGTCGCCCTCGTGGAACAGGATGTCGCCACGGGTGAGGATGCGCTCGATGCCCTGTTCGGCGACGCGCTCGATGCGGCTCGGCTCCGCATCGGCGAAGAAAGAGGTGCGTGCGAGCAGTTGCGCGTGACCCGTCATCGACCGGCCACGGTACTACCCTCGACCGGGTGGCTCGCCCCTCGAAGGTCTGGGTGATCGTCGTCGGAGGTGGCACCGGCGCTCGGTTCGGTCGTCCCAAGCAGTACGAGCTGCTCGGTGGTGAACGGGTGCTCGATCGGTCGGTGCGGATCGCGTCGGCGGCCGCCGACGGCGTCACGGTCGTGGTGCCTCCCGCCGACGCCGAACGCGAGCACGCCATCGCCGGTGGTGCGACGCGCAGCGACAGCGTCCGCGCGGGCCTGGCCGCGGTGCCCGATGACGTCGACATCGTGTGCGTGCACGACGCTGCCCGCCCGCTGGCGTCGCTCGACCTGTTCCGACGCGTCATCGACGCCGTCGTCGACGGCGCCGCGGGTGCGATCCCGGGGGTGCCGGTCAGCGACACCATCAAGGAGATCGACGCGACCGGGCGGGTCGTCGCCACCCCCGACCGGAGCCGCCTCGTCGCCGTGCAGACACCGCAGGCGTTCCGTCGCGACGTCCTCGTCGAGGCGCACCGTCGGGGCGGCGACGCGACCGACGACGCCGGTCTCGTCGAGGCCCTCGGCCACGCCGTCATCGTCGTCGCGGGCGAGACGTCGAATCGCAAGCTCACGGTCGCCGACGACCTCGCCTGGGCCGAGCGGCAACTCGAGGAGCACGTGTGATCCGCGTCGGCCAGGGTGTCGACGTGCACGCTCACAGCGACGATCCCGAGCGTGTGCTCGTCCTCGGCGGCTGCGTCTTCGCGGGCGAGCGCGGTCTCGCCGGGCACAGCGACGCCGACGTACCCGCGCACGCAGCCGCCGACGCACTGCTCGGTGCCGCCGGTCTCGGCGACCTCGGCCACCACTTCCCCGACGACGATCCCACCTGGGCCGGCGCGGACTCGATCCGGCTGTTGGCGGTCGTCGCCGACCGTGTGCGCGCCGCAGGGTGGACCATCGGCAACGTCGACGTGAAGGTCGTGTGCGAACGTCCGAAGCTCGCGCCGCGCATCGCGGAGATGGAACGGAACCTGAGTGACGCAGCGGGGGCGCCGGTGACCGTGTCCGGGCGTCGCGCCGAGGGCCTCGGCGCGATCGGCCGTCACGAGGGCATCATGGCGTTGGCGGTCGCCGTCATCGAGCAGCGTGACCGATCCGCGGACAACGACGAGGTACAGGACGAAGCATGAGTGGAAGGTCGAAGCGAGGACCGGGCCAGGGACGCGGGGGTCGAGCCGCCGCAGGACGCAAGTCCGGCCCGCCGCGCAGCCGTGGCGCCGGTCGCACCGGTCCCGTCCGCACGCCCGGCGAGCGCAAGCGCCAATCGGACAAGGGGCTTGGCGGCGAGCAGATCGAGGGGCGGCAGGCGGTCCGCGAGCTGCTGCTCGCCCAACGTCGCAAGGTGCACGAGGTCTGGATCTCGGGCGAGCTCGAGGGCACCGACGCGGTCGACGACATCGTCCAGATCGCGCGCTCGAACCGCGTCCCGGTCATCGCCGTCGCCCGCAAGAAGCTCGAGGCGGCCGCACGGAGCGAGGC
>JAUHYJ010000235.1 GCA_030425785.1 Acidimicrobiia bacterium
GGGTGGCGACGGTGAGGCCGTCGACGCCGAAGGGTTCCCGGTGCCGTACGCGATCCCGGCGACCTTCGGCCAGCTCGGCGGTGTCGAGTTGGTGGTCGGCGACATCGACGACGAGACGGTCTCGCGTACCTCGGTCACCCTGCAGACGCCGGCGCAGAACACCTTCGTCTACAACGACCTGTCCTGCTGACACGGCCGCGCCGACCCGATCGGGTCACCCCGGTCCGAGGTCGGATCGGTCAGGCGAGGCGGACGGCCTCGACCAGGTTGTAGAGGAACGAGGCACCGAGCACGGCGCCGAGCATCAGCATCAACCGTCCGGCGAGGGCGGTGCCCTGACGCCACACGAAGACCGCGGCGACGCACGCCACGATCACGACGATCAGGAACCCGCGATCACCGGCCAGCGCGACGTCCCAGAGCTTGGTGGCGCTCACGTTGCCGGGGAACAGCGGGTTGTCCTGACCGCTCATCGTGTTCCACGTGAGCCAACCGGCCCAGAACGCGCCGACGCCCACCGGCGCGAGCACCCACTTCGGGACGCCGATGTTCAGCATCGCGATCAGCGCGACCGTCGCGACGACGACGCCCAGCCCGGTCTGGTAGCCGTTCTCGCCGAGGTTCGAGACGGTGCCGGTGATGACGTCCCACAGGCTGTCGGCGAATCCGGAGTCCGCGGCGGACGTTGACACCTCGTCGGCGGGCGCGACCGGCTGAGTGGTCGGCGGCACCGTCGGGTCGGTGGCCGCCACGAGGCGCGCGACGATCGGCGACAAGAGCATCGAATTCAGCTTGTCACGACCGCGGCCGCCGTTGGCGGATGCCGCACGTCGTCCGAGACCTGGTCACGTCGGCCCGGGCGGTACGGTCGCCGGCGTGGACAACTGGGATCTGCTCGTCGACCGTGCCGACTATCGCAACACCGAGGTGGTCGGGTCCGAACCGGCTGCGCTCGAGGACGGGCAGATCAGGGTCCGAGTCGACGCGTTCGGGTTCACCGCGAACAACGTGACCTACGCCGCGGCCGGCGACATGGTCGGGTACTGGACGTTCTTCCCGGTCGCGGACCGCGGCGACGGGGTGCACTGGGGGCGGGTGCCGGTGTGGGGGTTCGGTGACGTGGTCGAGTCACGGTCCGACCTCGTGATCGGCGGTGACCGCCTGTTCGGGTACTTCCCGATGTCGACCGAGCTCGTCATCACCCCGGCGAGCGTGACCGACTCGTCGCTGTCGGACGGTGCCGAACATCGCGCCGGGCTGCCGCCGGTCTACAACCGCTACGTCCGCTGCGCCGCCGACCCCGGCTACGACCCCGAGTTCGAGGCCGAGCAGATGCTGTACCGGCCGCTGTTCTTCACGTCGTTCCTGATCGACGACTTCCTCGCCGACCACGACATGTTCGGCGCGTCGACGGTGGTGCTCGCGAGCGCGTCGAGCAAGACCGCGTTCGGCACGGCCCATCTGCTCCGCCGGCGCGACGGCGTGCGCGTCGTCGGGTTGACGTCGCCCGGCAACGTCGAGTTCGTCGAAGGGCTCGGTGTCTACGACGTGGTCCTCCCCTACGACCGTGCCGGCGAGCTGCCGGACGGCCCGGCCGCGCTCGTCGACATGAGCGGCAACGCCGCGATCGTGCGATCGGTGCACGAGCGCTACGGCGACGAACTGCAGCACTCGATGATCGTCGGCATCACGCACTGGGAGGATCGTGCCGGGTCGTCCGAGCCGATGCCGGGGCCTGCGCCGGAGTTCTTCTTCGCCCCGACCCAGATCGAGAAGCGCCATGCCGACTGGGGGCCCGGTGTGGTCGAGGCACGGCTCGCCGATTCGTGGATGCCGTTCATCACCAGGGCCGCCGACTGGGTCACGATCACGCACCACCACGGGCCCGATGCCGTGCGTGACGTGTTCCACCAGACGCTCGAGGGCGAGACGCGCCCCGACGTCGCCAACGTGCTGCACCCCTGATGCTGACGTCGTGGACCGGCGTAGGCTGTCCCGGCGATGGTGAGTCGATCGGGTGGCCGCGGCACGGCACGACCGTGTCGAGGAAAGTCGGGACTCCACCGGGCAGGGTGCTGGCGAGAGCCAGGTGGGGGCGACCTCACGAACCAGTGCAACAGAGAGAGACCGCCGATGGGCTGGGCGAGCGATCGTCACGTCACAGGTGAGGGTGAAACGGTGCGGTAAGAGCGCACCAGCGTGTCGGGTGACCGGCGCGGCTCGGCAAACTCCACCCGGAGCAAGGTCAAGCAGGGGGCGGGCGGCCCGTCCACACCCCCGGGTAGGCCGCACAGATGGATGGCCACCGGCGCGAGAGCGTCACAGAATCCCGCTTACAGACCGACTCACCATCGCACGGTCGAGGCGGACGTACGTCGGGCACCGCACACGGAAATCGGACGGATATGCCGGTGTTCGGGTGGCCGATGCGTCACACTGAGCAGTGTTGACGACCGGCTGCGTCCCGCCCAAAGGTTCCGCCACCGTTGGAATGCGGTCGAGGCGGCCGGTCGCCACCACGATCTCTATCGGCACGAACCCGGTCCGACCTGAGCCGGAGATCGCACACAACCGTCGGTGTCACACCGTCCGCGTACGCTCGGCGGCATGGGCACGGGTGCGCAGGTGTACGTCGACGACGTCCCGCCCGACGTCGAGCGCCGGTTGCGGGCGATCTGCCTCGAACTGCCCGACGCTGACGAGCAACCGGCGTGGAAGGGCCTGCGCTGGACGGTGCGGACCCGCACGTTCGCGAGCGTGCTCGGCATCGAGGACGAACACGGCGACCGACTCACCGTCGTCGTGTTCAGGTCCGAGGGCGAGGAACAGGAGATGCTCCGTCACGCCGGGCCACCGTTCCGCTGGCTGGGGTGGGGTCGTGGCGCCATCGGCATGACGATCGACGGCGACACCGACTGGGACGAGGTGCGCGAGCTGCTGACCGACAGCTACTGCGTCATGGCACCGAAGAAGCTCGCCGCCCTCGTCGACCGGCCGCCACCGGTCGGCTGAGACGCGGTCGGCCGAGGCGCAGCGGTCAGTCGACGGGCGGTGCCTGCTCGTTGAAGCTGTGGAGCAAGGGCCCGAAGCGGCCCCTGTCGACCCGGCACAGGCTGGCCTGGCTCAAGTGGCAGTGGAACATGATCTCCATCGTCACGCCGAGCGCCCAGGCGACGGCCGCCTTGATCGGCGAGACGTGGCTGACCACCACGATGTCCTGCTCGTGGATGCGCTCGCCGAGGTCGTCGAGCGCCGATCGGACCCGCTCGTCGAGTGAGGCGAAGCTCTCACCGCCCTTGGTCGAGAAGTTCGCGTTCGTGCGCCACTCCTGCCAGACCTCGGGCGGCACCTCGCTCGTGGGGATGCCCTCGTACTCGCCGTAGGCCACCTCGATCCAGCGCTCGTCGACCGTCACCTCACGGCCGAAGTAGGTCGCCGTCTCCTGCGCCCGCACGAGCGGCGACGAGATCACCGCGTCGACGTCGCCGACCAAGGCCGCGATGGCCTCGGCCTGACGGTGACCGATCTCGTCGATCGGCGGATCGAGGCGACCCTGCATCAGACCCTGGGCGTTCGCCGCCGTGCGGCCGTGACGAACCAGATAGAGCACGACGTCAGTGAACCACACCCGGCTCGATCACGCTGCGCCCACGGGCAGCATCAGCTGACCGGTGCGGCGGAACCACGCCCGCCGTTCGGGGTCGCGCAACCCGGCGCGGTCGACCACCCACCAGCACAACCCGAGACCGATCAACTCGAGCGGGACGTTCCACCAGCCGCGCGCTGCCACGGGGTGTGCGGCGTCGTCGAACGACCAGCCGGCGAACGGCCACCAGAACACGGTGGTGTTCGTCCACGCGCCGGTGAACACCAGGTGGAGCAGCAGGCCGATCGGCAGGCCGAGCAACATCTTCCGGATCGGCTTGCGGCCCGGTGTCGCCAGCATCAGCACCGCCAGCAGCACCACACAGAACGTCACGCTGTGCAGCACGCGAGCGCCGCCGAACGCAGCATCGACCACCGCCGGCAGGACGGCACCGACCAGCAGCAACCGGTAGTCGAACGCCGGATCGCGGAACACGAACCACACGGTGACGACCGCGGTGCCGATGAACCAGAAGAACACGACGGGTCAGGTTACGCAGGGTCGATGTGCGTCAGACGACGAGGAGACGGCCGCACTGCGGGCAGTCGGCGATGCCGTCCTTCTTCGCCGCCGTCTCGCGGATCGTGTCGACCTCGGCGGCCGACAGATCGAGATGGCAGCCGTCGCACCGCGAGCCCGACATCGTGGCCGCCGCGATCAGGAAGTTCTTCCTGAGCCGGTCGTACTGCTTCAGCACGGGCTTCGGGACCGCCGATCGCAGGCCGTCCAACCGGTCGGCGATGCGCTCGAGCTCGCCGTCGATGTCGGATTCGGCGTTGGCGAGCGCCGCCTCGGCGGCGAGGTACTCCGCGGTCAGCGGCTCCTCTCTCGCCAGGAGGGCGTTGAGCTCGGCTTCCTGGCGGGTGAGCTCCTCCATCGCCGTCAGCTCGGCGTCGTCGAGCGCGCTGCGCTCGGCGTTGAGGGTCGCGATCTCGCGCTGCAGGGCCTCGGCCTCGCGGGGAGCGATCACCGTCTTGAGCTGAGCCTGCAGCTTCTCGCGCTGGCGGTCGAGCTTGGCCGACGCCTGCTCGGTGTCGTCGATCTCGGCGGTCAGTTCCTCGACCCGCTGACGGACCGTGATCCGGCTCTCGTTCCACCGGAGCAGCTCGTTCTTCGCGGCCTGGACGGCGTCGCGTTCGGCGAGGTGCTCCCGCCGGTGCCGGAGCTGGTCGGCCATCGTGTCGGCCGCCTGGAGTTCGAGCAGCCCACTCATCGCAGCCGCCTCGTCACGTCCGTGTGCCCGCGATCACGTGCAGGGCCGCACGTCCCACGTGAGCGGGACCGATGGCAGCGGAGCGTTCGGATCGAGCACATCCGGAGGGATCGTAGTGCCGCTCTCGACGGGTACGAGAATGGGCACCGGCGGCAGGGTCGACGGCGGGACGGTCGTACCGGGGATCGTCGTCGGCGCCGCGGTCGGCGGCGCCGTCGGTGGCGGCGCGGCCGTGGTCGCCGGCGCCTGCGTCGGCGGCGGTGTGGTCGGCGGCTGGGTCGGCGCCGGTGTGGTCGGCGGCTGGGTCGGTGGCGCCGTCGTCGGGGCCGGGGCCGGCGGTTCGGTCGTCGGCGGTGCCTGCGGCCGACGGAAGCCCTCGACCGGCGGCGCCGTCGAAGCGGGTGGCACCGTCTCGGCCGGCTCGAAGCCGACCAGCTCGAAGGCGCACTCGTTGCCCGGCAGGTACAGGCGGGCGGGCTCGCGCGGATGGGCCGGAGGTGCGTCCCAGTCGGTGAACTCGAACTGCTCGAGCCCGACGTTCTCCATGTAGGCGCCCCAGATGCGCGCCGGGAACGTGCCGCCCTGTACACGCGGCACGCCGGCGTCGACGAACTCGGGGATGTTCCGCATCGGTGTGTACCGGTCGGGGTCACGCACCATCACCGCGGTCGACAGCTCGGTCGTCGCACCGACGAAGAACGCCGTCCAGTTGTTCTGCTGCGTGCCGGTCTTGCCGAACGCCGGGCGCCGCGAGGCGAAGTCCGCGAGCTCGCGTCGGGCCGTCCCGCTCGTGAGCACGCCCTTCATGACGTCGATCGCTCGGAGCGCGACGTCGCGGTCGAGCACCTCGGCGCCCTGCGGGTCGTGGACGTAGATCAGCTCGCCCGACGAATCCTCGATGTACTCGACGTAGTAGGGCTCCATGTGGACGCCTTCGTTCGCGATCGACTGGATGCCGGCCGCCATGTCGAGGGTGCTCATCTCGTTGGCCCCGGTCGCGAACGCGGCGAACGGCTGGATCGGCTCGCGCTCGCTGACCGGCTGGTCGCGGTACAGATACGGGTTCGACGCCATCCGGTACACGGTGTCGACCATCCGGTTGAGGCCGACGATCTGCGACGTGCGGGCGAAGGCACAGTTGATCGACCGGACGGTGTGGTTCCGCAGGGTGTCGATGCCGCCGCTGACGCCGCCGCGGATCTCGAAGAACGGCTCGTTCGGGTCGGCGG
>JAUHYJ010000236.1 GCA_030425785.1 Acidimicrobiia bacterium
ACTGACACGAACCTCGATGTGGCTCGTACGGCGGCCGGGGAACAGGAGATGAAGTTGCGGTCGGAGACGACCGCACGAGAGCTGTTGCGCGAGGTCGGTTCGGTCCTCCGAATGAGCGAGGCGGAAGCCGCCCAGTTGGGCGACCTGCCGGAGGACCCCGACGAAGACCAGACGATGGTCATCAACCTCGGGCCCCAGCACCCGTCGACCCACGGCGTGCTCCGCCTCATGCTCGAGCTCCAGGGCGAGACCGTGCTGCGCTGCAAGCCGATCATCGGCTACCTCCACACCGGGATGGAGAAGACGGCGGAGCAGCTCACCTTCATGCAGGGCGGGACGAACGTCACGCGCATGGACTACCTGAGTCCGATGGCCAACGAGCTCGTGTTCTCGATGGCGACCGAGAAGCTGCTCGGCATCGACGGCGACATCCCCGAGCGTGCGGTCTGGATGCGGATGCTGCTCGCCGAGCTGAACCGCATGTCGAGCCATCTGATCTTCATGGCGACCAACGGCATGGACCTCGGAGCCGTCTCGATGATGATCTACGGCTTCCGCGACCGCGAGTACATCCTCCAGTTCTTCCAGAAGGTCACCGGCCTGCGGATGAACCACAACTTCATCCGTCCGGGCGGGCTCGCCGCCGACCTGCCGCCCGGGTGGCGCGACGACGTCCTGCACATCCTCGACGAGGTCGGCCCCCGCCTCGACGAGTACGACGTGCTGATGACCGGTCAGCCGATCTGGCGGGACTCCAGGGCGTCGGCATCCTCACGCCCGACGAGGCGCTGGCGCTCAGCGCCACCGGCCCGCTCCTGCGCGCCACCGGTGTGCCGTTCGACCTCCGTCGCGACCTGCCGTACCTGCACTACGACCAGGTCGACTTCGACGTGATCGTCGGCACGTACGGCGACGCCTACGACCGCTATGCCGTCCGCCTCAACGAGATCAGGGAGTCGATGAAGATCGTGCGCCAGATCCTCGACCGGATGCCGGAGGGCGACTATCGGGTCCAGGACAAGAAGGTCACGCCGCCGCCGCGGGCGCGGATCGACGAGTCGATGGAGGCACTCATCCACCACTTCAAGATCTTCACCGAGGGCTTCAAGGTTCCCGAGGGGGAGAGCTACGTGGGCATCGAATCACCCCGCGGCGAGATCGGTTGCTACATCGCGTCCGACGGCTCACCCACCCCGTACCGGATGCACATGCGCGCCCCGTCGTTCGCGAACATCCAGTGCTTGCCCCACATGATGCGCCATGGCCTCATCGCCGACGCCGTCGCGATCATCTCGAGCGTCGACCCCGTCCTCGGCGACGTGGACCGGTGATGGACGTGGACCGGTGATGGACGTGGAACGGTGATGGAGGTGTCGAGATGAGTCGTCTGACCGATCAGAACGTGGCGATCGCGCGCGAGATCGTCGCCCGCTACCCGAAGAAGAAGTCGGCGCTGATACCCCTGGTCCACCTCAGCCAGCAACAGAACGGCTACGTCACCGAGGACGCGATGCGTCACGTCGCGGAGCTCATCGACGTCACCCCGGCCGAGGTGTACGGCACCGCGTCGTTCTACGAGATGTTCCGATTCGAACCGACGGGCAAGTACCTCATCAACATCTGCGGCACCATGTCGTGCGCGCTGATGGGTGCCGACGATCTCATGCATCACGCCGAGGCGCGTCTCGGCGTCAAGGCCGGCTCGACGACCGACGACGGACTGATCACGCTCCAGCACGCCGAGTGTCAGGCAGCGTGCACCGAGGCGCCGACCTTGCAGGTCAACTACCGCCACCGGTTCCGGGTCACCCCGACGGAGTTCGACGACCTCGTCGACGACCTTCGCGCCGGCCGTCTCGATGACGAGATCCCGCCTCACGGCACCCTCGGTCGCAATCGTCAGCGCATCCCCGCCGACCGGGCGGTCGGCGCCGTTCCCCCCGACGAGGTCGACGGCGCCCCCGCCTGGGTCACGATCCAGGAGGACCAGCCATGACGGCCCAGGGTTCGTATCCGTGGGCGGCGGGGTTCTACGACGACGGCGACCGTCCCCAGATCGTCACGTCGCGGTTCCGCTACGAGGACTCCCACACACTCGAGCGCTACCACGCGACGGGCGGCTACGAGGGACTTCGTCGTGCCCTCGAGCGCACGCCGGACGACGTCCACACCGAGGTGCGCAACTCGACCCTCCTCGGACGTGGGGGTGCCGGTTTCCCCGCAGGCGTCAAGTGGGGCTTCACGCCGCAGGGGGTGTGGCCGCGCTACCTCGTCGTCAACGGCGACGAGTCCGAGCCGGGCACCTACAAGGACCGCCTGCTGATGGAGTGCGACCCGCATCAGCTCATCGAGGGCTGCCTGATCGCCTGCTACGCCGCCGGTCTCAGCCGCTGCTTCCTCTACATCCGCGGCGAGATGCCGCTGGCACACGAGCGGGTCGCCAAGGCACTCGACGACGCGTACGCCCACGGCTACATCGGCACGAACATCCTCGGCACCGACTTCAGCGTCGACATCGTCCTGCACTGGGGCGCCGGCGCGTACGTGGTCGGCGAGGAGACCGCGCTGATCGAGTCGCTCGAGGGCGAGCGCGGGATGCCGCGCCTGAAGCCGCCGTACTTCCCGGCCGCCATCGGCCTCTACGGCCAGCCGACGATCGTCAACAACGTCGAGACGCTGTCGAACCTGCCGTTCATCGCGCTCAACGGCTCGGCCGCGTACACGGCGATCGGCACCGAGACGTCCCCCGGCACCCGGATGATCGCGGTGTCGGGTCACGTCAAGCGGCCGGGTGTCTACGAGATCGTCAACGGCTCGACCACGTTCCGCGACCTGCTCTACGGCGACGAGTTCTGCCAGGGCATGCGCGAGGGCCACGAGCTGAAGTGCTTCGTGCCCGGCGGCGGTTCGGCGCCGTGGTTCCTGCCCGATCAGCTCGACATCCCGTTCGAGGGCCGCGCCGCCGGCTCCGCCGGATCGATGCTCGGCTCGGGCGCCGTCATGGTGATGGACGACACGACCGACATCCCGGCCGCGGCGCTGACGCTCGTGAAGTTCTACGCCCACGAGTCGTGCGGCAAGTGCGTCCCCTGCCGCGAGGGCGGCACCTGGCTGTACCGCATCGTCGAGCGGATCGTCGCCGGCAACGGCACCGACGCCGACCTCGCCACCATCCGTGAGGTCGGTGAGTCGATCTGCCCGGGCAACATGCCCCACGCGGCGAGCGAGCGGCTCGGTCTCGAGGCGGTGCCGTTCCCGTACAAGATGACGACGATCTGCTTCGTCGGACCGTCGGCGTACGTGCCGATCCATTCGGCGATGACCCTGTTCCCCGAGGAGTTCGAGGCCCGGGTCACCAAGCGAGCCGTCCGCACGACCATCCCGGTCGCCGCCGTCCCGGTGGGGGGTGACTGACATGGCCGACGAGACGAACGACGACAAGATCGAGGAGGCGACCGACGCGGCCGCCGATCATCCCGAGACCGCGCCGACCGATGTCGACGCCGACGAGGCGGCAACGGTCGACGTCGAACACGCCGACGACGCAGAGGCGGTCACCGACGACTCGACGGGCGACACCGAAGCCACCGAGGCCGTCGCCGAACCCGAACCCGACCCCGATGCGGTCGCCATCACGATCAACGGTGCATCGTTCACCGCCCGCAAGGGTGAACTGGTGATCGCCGCGGCCGAGCGGGCCGGCGAGTACATCCCGCGGTTCTGCTACCACCCGCGCATGTCGTCGGTCGGGATGTGCCGCCAGTGCATGGTCGAGATCGACACCGGCCGCGGCCCGATGCTGCAGCCGTCGTGCATGATCCCGGTCAGTGACGACATGGTCGTCACCACCGACAGCGACACGGCGAAGCGGGCACAGGAAGGCATGCTCGAGCTGCTGCTCGCCAACCATCCGCTCGACTGCCCGGTGTGCGACAAGGGTGGCGAGTGTCCGCTCCAGGACCAGGCGTTCAGCCACGGCCCGGGCGAGAGCCGCTACGTCGAGCAGAAGCGCCACTACGAGAAGCCGATCCCGATCAGCGAGCACGTGTTGCTCGACCGCGAGCGGTGCATCCTCTGCGACCGCTGCACCCGGTTCGCCGACGAGGTCGCCGGCGACAAGTTGATCCACTTCATCAGCCGCGGCAACAACACCCAGGTCGCCACGTTCCCCGACGAGCCGTTCGCGTCGTACTTCTCGGGCAACGTCGTGCAGATCTGCCCGGTCGGTGCGCTGACCGCGAAGCCGTACCGGTTCAAGGCCCGCCCGTGGGACCTCGAACAGGTCGAGTCGACCTGCACCACGTGCTCGGTGGGCTGTCGCATCTCGGTGCACTCGAGCCGTGACCAGCTGCTGCGCTACCAGGGCGTCGACACCGGCGACGGCCCCGACGATCCATCGGTCAACTGGGGCTGGATGTGCGACCGGGGCCGGTTCAACTTCGAGGCGGTCGACTCCGACCTGCGCCTCGGCGAGCCACAGGTTCGCACCGAGGTCGGGCTGACGCCCACCACGTGGAGCTCGGCGATGTCGATCGCCCAGCAGCTGCTGTCCGAGGCGTCGACGGTCGCCCTGCTCGGTGGCGCCCGGTCGACCAACGAGGGCGCGTTCGCGTGGGCGAAGCTCGCCGACGCGATCGGCGTCGATCATCGCGACGCACAACTCGGCGACGGTCTGCCGGCCGAGGTGCTCGGCCTGCCGCGCGCCACCATCGCCGATGCCGCAGCGGCGTCGACGGTCATCCTGCTCGGCCCCGACCTGAAAGAGGAACTGCCGGTCCTGTACCTGCGGCTGCGCGACGCGGCGACCTCCGGTTCGACCAAGCTCGTCGAGATTACGCCGCGCGAGACCGGGCTCACCAGGTACGCCTGGAAGAGCGTCGTGCACGCTCCGGGCATGGGTGCGAGCGAGGTGACCAAGGCGCTGGCCGACCCGGCGATCGCCGATCAGATCGCCGGCGGCGACGTCGTGATCGTGGCCGGCCGCAGCAACCTCGCCAACTCGGAGGCGACGGCGATGGCAGCGTTGCGTGCCGCCATCGACGCGGTGCCGAACGCCACCGTGCTGCCGGCGCTGCGACGCGGCAACGTCGTCGGCGCGCTCCAGCTCGGCCTCGCTCCGACGGCGCCCGACCGTGACGCGATCGCCACGCTGCAGTCGTGTGCCGCCGGGCAGGTCGACGTGCTCGTGCTGCTGGGCGCCGACCCGATCAACGACTGTCCCGACGCCGATCTCGCCCGCCGGGCGCTCGCCGGCGCGCGCCGGGTGATCTCGATCGACACGCATCCGTCCGAGTCGACCCAGCATGCCGATGTGGTGCTCGCGGCCGCCGCGTTCGGCGAACAGGACGGCACGACCACCAACCTCGAGGGCCGGGTCACCACCGTCGCCCAGAAGGTCACCGTGCACGGCACGGCACGCCCCGACTGGATGATCGCCGCCGAGCTCGCCATGCGGCTCGGCCACGACCTCGGTGCCACGGACGTGTGCGGCTTCACGACGCTGATCGCCGAGTCGATCCCCGGCTACCGCGACGCGTTCGGCGGCGGCATCGCCACCGGATCGTTCGGCCCGTTGCCCGATGCGCCGTCCGACGACGCCGTGCCGAGCGGCTACGACTTCCGCCTGCTCGTGACGCGCAAGCTCTACGACCGGGCGGTCGGCACCGCGATGTCGCCGTCGCTCGCGAAGCTCGCCATCGGCGCCGGGGCCCGCATGAACCCGGCCGATCTGCCACGCATCGGCGTCGACGCCGGCACCGACGTCAAGCTGATCAGCGCGACCGGCTCGGTGGTGCTGCCGCTGCTCGCCGACCCGTCGGTGCAGCGCGGCACGATCTGGGCGCCGTTCAACATGGCGGGCACCGACATCACCGACCTCGTCAGCGCGACCTCGCCGGTCACCGACGTCCGGATCGAGAGGTTGTCGTGAGCATCCTCGCGTCGCTCCTCGCCGCCGACCCGCTGCTCGACACCGACGACTGGTGGTGGCAGGTCATCGCCTTCGTCATCGTCAAGGTCCTGATCGTCTTCGTCATCGGCCTGGTCGGCACGATGTTCATGGTCTGGTTCGAGCGC
>JAUHYJ010000237.1 GCA_030425785.1 Acidimicrobiia bacterium
GTTCCGCGAGCACGGCTACGAGGGCGCGAGCCTGAGCCTGATCGCCGAGGCCACCGGCCTGCGGCGCGCGAGCCTCTACCACCGCTTCCCCGGCGGGAAGCAGGAGATGGCGCTCGCGGTCCTCGCGCACGTGCACCAGCGCTTCGCGGAGGACCTGCTCGCGCCCGTCGCCGCGCAACGCGAACCCGAGGTAACCCTGCTCGACGACTCGGTCGCACGTCTCGCGATAGGTGTCGACGCCGCCGACGTACGGGAGGAACACCCGCGGCTTGCCCGGCACGTTGGCCCCCATGTACCACGAGTTCGCCTGCGGGAACAGGGTGATGTCGGCGCAGTCGTTGACGTGCTGGTTCCAGCCCGCCTCGGCGGTCGGCGTCGGTTCGATCGTGTCGAACCCCTGATCGCGCAGGTCGATCAGGGTGTCGACGACCCAGTCGACGTGCTGCTCGATCGACACGACCATGTTCGACAGCACCGACGGACTGCCCGGGCCGGTGATCATGAACAGGTTCGGGAAGCCGACCGTGGTGAGGCCGAGGTAGGTCGAGGGGCCGTCGGCCCACTTGTCCTTCAACGTGAAGCCGTCGCGACCCTCGATGTCGACCGACACCAGCGGACCGGTCATCGCGTCGAAGCCGATCGCGTAGACGATCGAGTCGAACTCGAGCGATTCGGTGCCGTCGGCCGCCGCGATGTCGATGCCCGACTCGGTGATCGTCTCGATCGGGGTCTCGCGCAGGTTGACGAGCCGCACGTGATCGCGATTGAAGGTGGCGTAGTAGTCCGTGTCGACGCACGGGCGCTTGGTACCGAACGGGAAGGTGTGGGGGCACAGCGTCTCGGCCACGTCCGGGTCGTCGACGATCGACCGGATCTTGTTGCGCACGAACTCGGCGGCGAGCTCGTTCGCGGCCGGGTTGATCGCCAGGTCGGTGAACTTGCTGCTGATGCCGAACAGGCCGCCCTCGGCCCACCCCTGCTCGAACAGGGCGTTGCGCTCGTCGTCGGGCAGTGCGGTCGCACCGACGACGGCCGGCTCGATCGGCACACCGACACGCGACCACCGGGCGGCCTCGCGGTACGCGGCGGGGTCGGCGCGGTACCGCTCGAACTTGTCCTGCGGGACCGGGCCGTTGTAGGCCGGCAGCGAGAAGTTCGGGGTGCGCTGGAAGACGGTGAGCTGCTTGGCCTGCTCCGCGATGATCGGGATCGACTGGATCGCCGACGAGCCGGTGCCGATCACGGCGACCTTCTGGCCGGTGAAGTCGACACCTTCGTGTGGCCATCGTCCGGTGAAGTAGTTCGGGCCCTCGAAGCGCTCCCACCCCTCGATGTCGGGATCCTTCGGGACGGACAGGCAGCCGGTCGCCATGACGTAGTGACGGGCGACGTACTCGTCGCCGTCGGTCGTGCGGATGTTCCAACGGGCGGCCTCGTCGTCCCACGTCGCACCCTCGACGCGCGTCTCGAAGCGGATGTCGCGGTGGAGGTCGTGCTTGGCCGCGACGTGTTCGAGGTAGCGGAGGATCTCGGGCTGGGTGGCGTACCGCTCGGACCACTCCCACTCGGCGTCGAGCTCGGGGTCCCAGCTGTAGGAGTAGTCGAGCGATTCGACGTCGCAGCGCGCACCGGGATACCGGTTCCAGTACCAGGTGCCACCGACGCCATCGGCGGCCTCGAGCGCGACGGCCGCCATGCCCGCGTCGCGGAAGCGCTTCAGCAGGTAGAGCCCGGCCATCCCGGCGCCGACCACCACCACGTCGTACTGCTCGCTCATCGAGTCCCCTCCCTCTCCCCTCCGTCGAGTCGACCACGATTGAACCACGGGGTGCGCTCGCCTCTCGCAGCGGGCGGCCGTGATGGCAGGATCGTCGGTGATGTCGGAACTGACCCGCGTCGAGCGCCCCGACGACGGCGTTGCCGTGGTCACGATCTGTCGCGCCGACAAGAAGAATGCGCTCTCGATCGCGCTCCGCGACGCGATCGCCGACGCCCTGGACGCCCTCGCGGCCGACGAGTCGGTGCGCGCCGTCGTGCTGACGGGCGAGGGTTCGGTGTTCAGCGCCGGCTTCGACCTGAGCGAGTTCGGGAACGCCGAACCCGAGTTCCAGCGCGAGCTGTGGGCGTCGAGTGACCGGTTCCACCGGACGGTGCTGAGGTTCCCGCTCCCGATCGTGGCGGCGGTGAACGGCCCCGCGCTGGCCGGCGGATTCGACCTGGCGGTGATGTGCGATCTCCGTGTCGTGGCCGACGATGCCCGGTTCGCCCATGTCGAGTACGCCTGGACCGAGGTCGTGTACCGGCCGCTCCGGGAGCTCGTGGGCGGCAGCCTGGCTCGCGAACTGACGCTGACCGGCCGCAACGTCGACGCCGACGAGGCGCACCGGATCGGGCTCGCCAACGCCGTCGTCGCGGCTGACGAGGTCGTCGAACGCGCCGTCGAGATGGCGACGGCGATCGCGGCCATGCCACGCGAGATCGCGCTCACGTCGAAGGCGAAGATCATCGCCGCCGCCGGCATCGACCCCGACTCGCCCACGCTGGCGCTCTGAACGGCGCCGGGCACTACGGTCACAGCTCGTGACCGACGAGCTCCCGATCACCGCCGGCGGTGCGATCTTCCGTCGCCTCCACCAGCTCGGCGTCGAGCGGGTCTTCGTGAACTCCGGTACCGACTTCCCGCCGATCATCGAGGGGTTGGCCGAGGCCGAACACCTCGGGCTCGATCTGCCTGCGGCGATGGTCGTGCCGCACGAGCACCTCGCGGTGTCGATGGCGCACGGTCACTTCTTCGCCACCGGCGAGCCGGCGGCGGTGATCCTGCACACCAACGTCGGGTTGGCGAACGGGGCGATCGGGGCGATCAACGCCGCGACCGACCACGTGCCGATGATCCTGATGTCGGGCCGCACGCCGACGCTCGAGGGCGGCCGGTTCGGGGCGCGGACGGTGCCGATCGGCTGGGGTCAGGAGATGCGCGACCAGGCCGCGCTCGTGCGCGAGGCGTGCAAGTGGGAGTACGAGGTGCGCTTCCCCGAGCAGATCCCCGAGCTGCTCGACCGGGCGTACGCGATCGCGACCAGCAGTCCGAAGGGACCGGTGTACCTGTCACTGCCGCGCGAGGTGCTGTGCGAGCCGTGCCCGGCCGAGGCGCTGGCGGCGCCACCGGGGATGGCCGCGGCCGTGGCAGCGCCGCGTCGTGACGACATCGCACGAGCGGCCTGGTTGCTCGCCCACGCCGAACGGCCGCTGATCATCGCCCAGCGCGGCGCCGGCTCCGAGACCGGGTTCGCGGCGCTCGCCGACATCGCCGATCGCTACGCGATCCCGGTCTGCCAGTGGTGGGCGAGCGCCAACGCGGTGTCGTCGGAGCATGCGATGTACGTCGGGTCGAACCCGTCGCCGTGGATCGAACGGGCCGACGTGATCCTCGTGCTCGACTCGCTGGCGCCGTGGATGCCCGACGCACACGCGATTCGCGACGATGCGCAGGTCGTCCAGATGGGCCAGAACCCGCTGTACAGCCGGTTCCCGGTCCGGAACTTCCGGTCGAACGTGTCGATCGCGACCGAGCTGGGCCCGGGCCTGGTGGCCCTTTCGGCCGCGCTCGACCAGCTGCGCGAGGACGACGCCGTCGTCGATCGGTCGAGGCTGCGGGACGAGGTCGCCGAGTTCGACACCGAGCGGCGCGCCGCGCTGGCCGAGGCCGGCGAGGTCGGCGACGGGCCGATGACCAAGATGTCAGTTGGACGGGTGGTCGGTTCGATGCTGCGCGACCGCGACCCGTGGCTGGTGTCAGAGCTCGGCGTGCCGCTCGATGCGTACGGTCCGACCCGACATCAGGAGTACCGGCAGGAGCCGCACTCGGGCGGGCTCGGCTGGAGCATGGCCTGCGCCATGGGCATGAAGCTCGCCGAGCCCGATCGCCTGGTGGTGGCGACGATGGGCGATGGGTCGTACATGTTCGCCAACCCGGTCGCCGCCCACCACACCGCCGAGGCACACGGCATCGCCGTGCTGACGGTGATCCTGAACAATCACGGCTACGGAGCGGTCAGCGACTCGGTGACGGGCCTCTACCCGACCGGGTATGCGGCCAAGGCCGACGCCGTGCCGCTCACCGAGCTGTCGCCGACGCCGGACTTCAAGCTGGTCGCCGAGTCGTGCCGGGCCTGGGCCGAGACGGTCAGCACCGCCGACCAGTTGCCCGGTGCGATCGAGCGCGCGCTCGCCCAGGTCGACGCCGGTCGGCAAGCAGTTCTCGACGTTCACATCGCCTGACGGCGACCGGGCCGTTCAGCTCTTGCCTTCTGCGGCGGCGCGACGCAGACTGAGCAGTGAGCGGCCAACTCGTGGTCGACGGAGTCGGAGGGGACGGCTCGGATGACGGTAGAGCGAGTGTCGAACGAGGACGAGGATCGACCCGGACTCCAGCTGAGCGGAGGTGCCATCTCCGCTCTGTCGGGGGGCGGTCTGCTGCTGCTCTTCATGATCCAGAACACCGACGACGTCAGCGTGACGTTCCTGTTCTGGGACTTCACGATGCCGGTGTGGTTGCTGACCCTCGGCGCCGCCATTCTCGGCGCCTTCGTGTGGCTCGGGTTGGGGATCCTCCGACGCCACCGCCGACGGCGGGAGCGCCGGGAGGATCGCCGGAACTGACGCGATCCCCCGACGCGCCGACCGATGGCACCAGTACTCGACCGCGGTTCGGCCTGCGTCGAGGTCGACCGAACGGTGATCGCTCGAGGTGCCCATGTGGTCGATGTCGTCCACCACAGCAGCGACAGCGGCTCGGTGAACCTCGTCGGTCGCACAGCACACCGTTCTGCTGGAGTCGAAGTGACCGACGTGGTCGCTTCGGCTCCATCAGACTCGGTGCCGGACTTCTGGCGGAGCGGAACTGACCGACTCGGACGCTTCGGCTCCACCAAACCGGTTACACAGCGCTTTCCGCAACCTCGTCCACTCCAAACCTGACCCTCCGCCATGAGCGCAGGAGTGCCGATTCCGAGTGGCAGGTGATAGGGGACGTCTATCTCTGGAGGTACTTCCGGGCGAGGTCGTCGAAAGTGCCCTCTGGGAAGCCGAAGCCACCGCGTTGCCTTCCGCCGGCGATGAAATCGTCGATGAGGCTCACGGCGGCGCTTTCGCGGCGCATGGCGATCAGCCAGGTGACATGGGTGACCAGGTTGGCTCCGTTGGTGGGAGGGAAGTGCGCCTCGATGACGGCTTCGAAGTCCTCGAGAGTCTCGAGTGTTGGAGCGAGCGAAGCGAACTGCGTGTCGAGGCTGTCAACGACAGTCGCGGCGCTGTCCTCGATTCCGTACTCGAGTGAAGCGATGTCGAGGCATGGAACGGTGAATGCCCCGCTGATCCGGAAGCTGACTGGCTTGGCGTTGAGCTCGTGCATCCGGGTGATCGCCCAGAAGACCGGGTCGAGATAGAGCGGCTTGGCGCGGACGGATCCACGTGGCCTGTACTCGGCACCAGGGGCGTGGGCGTTGAGCTCGAAGATGTAGCCGCCAAGTACCTGATAGTGGAACCCTCCACCGACCCGCTTCCAACCACGCGACTGAGCGGCGTCGAAGACCGATTGGTCCCACACCCTTCGTTCGGCGACAGGACGCATGCCTTGCAGATTGCCACGCCGGACGAAGTGTCCGGCGTGTTGAACGATCAGCCGAGCCGGTCGGCGAACCTCGAACCGCTCTGACCGTTCTGGAAACTGTGTGACACCCCTTGGTCATGATGGGTTGCATGATCGATCGGGGGGCGTCGGCGGCGTTCGCAGCGTTGGTGGCAACCGATGTCACCGTTGCGGATCATGCCGAGCTCGCTGCCGCGGCGCAGTCGGTCGCGCGGGTGCAGGCCTTCGTCGATCACGCCAAGGTCCAGATCTCGCGGCGCACCCGCCAGTTGGCCGAGGCCGGTGACCGATCGTCGGACCATGTGCTGTTGGACGAGGGACGCCTCACCGGCAAAGACACCGCGGCGACGGGTGCACGCGACCGCATCTGCGAAACGTTGCCCGAGTTCGAGTCGGCGTTGGCGGCCGG
>JAUHYJ010000238.1 GCA_030425785.1 Acidimicrobiia bacterium
GATCGCGGTTGTGCTGATCCTGTTCGTGGTCACGCGCGACGGCATCCTCGACGCCACGGTCTCGGCCCTCGACGAAAGCTACGAGGCGGCGCAGGCACTGTTCGAGGTCGGGCAAGCGCAGCCGGGTCAGCGGGTGCTGGTGCTCGGGGCCTCGGGCGGCGTCGGGAGCTTCGTCACCCAGCTCGCCCATCGCCACGGACTCCACGTCACCGGTGTGGCGAGCGCGGCGAAGGCCGAGCTGGTTCGCTCGCTCGGTGCCGACGTCGTGCTCGACTATGCCGTCGACTCGTTCGTCGACGAAGCGCCGTTCGACCTGATCATCGACACCGGCGGACGCAACCGTCTGTCGACGCTGCGCCGGGCACTGACCGAGCACGGCACGCTCGTGATCGTCGGTGGCGAGGACGGTGGGAGGTTCACCGGCGGCGCCGGCCGCCAGCTGCGCGCCATGGTGCTGTCGCGATTCGTGTCGCAGCGCCTCACGACCTTCGTGGCCGGCGAGAACGCCGCGTCACGCGCTGCGCTCCACGACCTCGTCGTCGACGGTGCGGTCACGCCTGCGATCGACCGTACCTATCCGCTCGAGCAGGCCGCCGACGCGATCGCCGACCTCGTCGCCGGCCGGATCGCCGGCAAGGCCGTGATCGCCGTCCGATGATCTGCGCCGCTCACACGCCCGACCCCCTCCGACCCGAACCCCGACCGCAAGGACTCGCCATGCACGCCGCCTCCGCCGCCACCATCGCCGCCGTCGCCTCCGTCACCGAGGACGGACCACCACGCGCCCGCACCGCCAAGGGCCCGTCGAGCGCCTCGTCGCCCCGCCGTGCGGCGTGGCTCGCCGGCGTGTTGTACCTCAACCTGTTCTGGCTGGCGATCTTCGCCAACTTCGGCGTACGCGAACGCTTCGTCGACCTCGCCGACCCGGCCGGCACCGTGGCCGATGTCGCGAAGTTCGAGGGCCTCGTCCGCCTGGCGATGTTCGCGTTCCTCGTCATCTTCGTGCTCGACGTGTTCATCGCCTGGCTGCTCCACCAGGTCGGGCGCGAATCCGGCGAGCAGCGATCGCTCCTCGCCGCGTGGCTGCGCGTCGGCTACACCGTGATGCTCGGCGTGGCACTCGTGTTCATGTTCGTGGGCCTGCGCTTCGTCGAGCAGGACGGCTTCACCGACGTCATCGCCGATGACGAGCGGGCCGGGCTCCTGCTGCTGATGTTCGACGCGTTCGACGCCGCCTGGATGATCGGCCTCACCCTGTTCGGTCTGCACCTGGTCGTGCTCGCCCGCATCCTGTGGTCGTCGCTGATCGCGCCTCGCTGGGTCGCCGCCCTCGTCGGCATCGCCGGCCTCGCGTACCTCGTCGACACCACCGGCTACACCCTGCTGGTCGACTACGAGGCGCATGCAGGCCTGTTCTCGGCGATCGTGATCGTCCCGGCCGTCGTCGGCGAGCTGGCGTTCACGGGATGGCTGCTGCGGCACGGGTGGCCGGAGCGTCAATGGGGTGTCGGCCGCCGCGCCGTTGGATGACGATCCGGTGCCAGATCGGTTCGGAACCGGAAGTGAGGTTCGTGCGTCTGAGACAGTATGCGGATGCTCCGCCTCGCCCTCGCGCTCGTCATCGTGGCCGTCGCTGTCGGAGCCTGCGGCGGCGAATCGTTCGAGGGGACCTGGCGCCTGGTCTCGTTCGAGGTCGACGGCGAGCCGTTCCCGACCGAGGGGCCGCTGTTCCTCGAAGTCGGCGGCGACGGGTTCCGGGCCGAGACGCCCTGCAACTCGGTCGGTGGTGAGTTCGGCGGGCCGTTGTCGGCGACCCGGATGGCGTGCGTCGGTGAGCTCGCGATGGAGGGCGAGGCGCTCATGACCCAGGCCCTCGGGTCCGAGCCGGTCGAGATCGACGGCCGGCTCGTGTTCGTCGGAGGCGACGTGCGCCTGATCTACGAGCCGTTCACCGACCCGTCGGCAACCGACATGATCGCCGTGCTCGGCGACGAGCGCCGCACGGTGGACACCTCGGCGCTGCCTCCGGCGTCCGCGACCGGCACCGTGCCGCCGGACTACGACGTGCTGATCCCCGTGCCGTCGCCGGTGCCGACCATCGACCTGTTCCTCGGCTCGCTCGACGGCATGCCGTGCGTCGTCTACGGCACCGAGTCGTCGGTGGGGTCGGCCTGCAGCAGCCCCCGCGAGCTGGCGTTCCGGACCCGGGCCGTGAACGTGCCGGCGAACGACCCGAGCTATCTCCGCGTCGCGATCGTCCCGGACGACTTCGCCGATGCCGCCGCCCTGTCGGGCCTCGGGACGTACGAGACGAACCTGCTCGTCGTCGCCGACGACGTCCCGGCCGGCAACCAGGTGATCGCCAACACCGCCGGCAACGAACTCACCGTCCTGATCGGCGAGCCGTCCGCCGAGCCGCCCTCGACGAGCGTGCCGACGACCGAGCCCTGAGCGTCAGCCGTTCGCGTGCTGATGGAGCTTGCCGCCTTCGTCGGCGAGCCGCGCGAGCAGCGGTGAGATCTGCCAGTGGCTGCCGCCGAGCGTGTCGGCGTAGTGGCGGATGCGGTCGGCCACCTCGGCCAGACCGACCGAGTCGGCCCAGTACATCGGGCCGCCCCGGTACACCGGCCAGCCGTAGCCGTTGACCCACACGACGTCGACGTCGCTGCCGCGGATGGCGTAGCCCTCGTCGAGGATCTTCGCGCCCTCGTTCACCATCGGGTAGAGGCAACGCTCGAGGACTTCCTGGTCGGTGACTTCGCGCTGCTCGATGCCCTTGGCGACGGCGAAGTCGCGGATCATGTCGACGACCTCGGGGTCGGGCGTGGGGGCCCGGGTCTCGGGGTCGTAGGTGTAGTACCCCCGCCCGTTCTTCTGACCGCGTCGGCCGGACTCGCACATGATCTCGCGCACCGTCGACCCCGACGACGTCTCGGCCTTCCAGCCGATGTCGAGACCGGCGAGATCGCTCATCGCGAACGGCCCCATCGGCAGGCCGAAGTCGTACAGCACCCGGTCGACCTGCTCGGGCGTGGCGCCCTCGAGGATCAGCCGGTCGGCCTCGACGCGACGCCGGGCGAGCATCCGGTTGCCGATGAAGCCGTCGCAGTTGCCGGCCAGCACCGCCACCTTGCCGATCTGCTTGCCGATCGTCATCGCCGTGGCGATCGTCGTCGGCGACGACTCGGCGCCGCGCACGTTCTCGAGCAGCTTCATCACGTTGGCGGGTGAGAAGAAGTGCATCCCGATCACCTGGCTCGGCCGCGACGTCGCCGAGGCGATCTGGTCGATGTTCAGGTACGACGTGTTCGACGCCAGGATCGCGTCGGGTTTGCAGACCTCATCGAGCTTCGCGAAGACCTGCTGCTTGAGGTCCATGTCCTCGAACACGGCCTCGATCACCAGGTCACAGTCGCCGAAGTCGGCCTGGTCGGTCGAGCCGGTGATGAGCGACATCCGCTGCTCGACCTGCTCGGGCGTCGTCGAGCGCGAGCGCTCGTAGTTCTTGCGCACCACACCGAGCCCGCGATCGAGCGACTCCTGATCGCGTTCGACGATCGTGACCGGGATGCCGACGTTCGCGAAGTTCATCGCGATGCCCCCGCCCATCGTGCCCGCGCCGAGCACCCCGACCCGACGCACGTCGGCGACCGGGGTGTCCTTCGGAACGTCGGGCACCTTGTTCGCGGCACGCTCGGCGAAGAAGTAGTACCGCTGGGCCGCCGACTGTGGGCCGGTCATGAGCTCCATGAACAGCCGGCGCTCTTCCTTGAGACCCTCGTCGAACGGGAGGTTCACGGCGGCCTCGATGCACCGGATGTTGTACTCGGGAGCCAGGAAGCCGCGCGCCTTGCGGGCGATCTTGGCGCGGATCGCGTCGAACGGTGCGCTGTCGCCGCGCACCGACTCGACCAGCTCGTTGCGCTCGCGGACCTTGGCGAGCGGCATGTTGTTGGCGACGGCGCGGGCCGCGAAGGCCAGCGCGGCGGCACGGAGCGCGTCGTGGTCGCCGTCGATCACCTCGTCGACGAGGCCGCCCTCGGCCGCCTCGGCGCTGCCGATGTGCCGTCCGGACGTGACCATGTCGAGCGCCTTGGGCACGCCGACCAGGCGGGGGAGCCGCTGGGTACCGCCGGCGCCGGGGAGCAGCCCGAGGTTGACCTCGGGCAGGCCGAACTTCGCCGAGGCCAGGGCGACCCGGTAGTGGGCGCACAGTGCGACCTCGAGGCCCCCGCCGAGGGCGGTGCCGTGGATCGCGGCCACGACCGGCATCGGCGCGTCCTCCATGGCGGACTGGGCGTCCTGCAGCGACGGGCCCTTGGCCTCGCCGCCGAACTCGCTGATGTCGGCACCGGCGATGAAGGTGCGCCCGGCACAGATCAACACGACCGCCGCCGAGTCGTCGGCGACGGCCTGTGCCATACCGTCGACGAGCCCCTGGCGGACGTGCCAGCTGAGGGCGTTGACGGGCGGGTTGTCGACGGTGATGATCGCGACGTCGCCGTCGCGTTCGTACGAGACCGACTCGGTGAGTTCTGCCATCCCGTCAGTCAAGCAGTCGCCGCTCGCCCACCCCGAACCCGTCACACGAGCGGTTTGTTCATCCGGCGGCGGGCGGCGTTGCGCACCGGTGTGCGGATCTTCTCGATCGCGAGGTAGTAGACGGGGAAGGCGACGAGCACCAACAGCGTCGAGCTGATGAGGCCGCCGATCAGCGTGAGGCTCAACGACTCCCAGAACGGGTCGGACAGGGCGAGCGGGAGCAGCCCGACCACCGTCGTGACCGTCGTGGCGATCAGGGGCCGGAAGCGGCGGTCGACCGCTTCGCGGATCGCCAACCCCGGTCGGAGCCCGCGGCGGCGAGCCTGGTTCGCGGCGTCGACCAGCAGGATCGTGTTGTTGACCACGACGCCGATGAGGGCGATGAAGCCCACCATCACGAAGAAGCTCAGCGGGTTGTCACTGAGGTTGAGCGCCGTGAACACGCCGAGGAAGCTGAACGGGATCGCCAGGAAGATCAGCAGCGGCTGCACGATCGAGCGGAACTGGACGACGAGCAGCACGAGCATCAGCAGCATGGCGACGATCAGGGCCTGCCCGAGCGAGGCGAAGTCGTCCTGGTTGTCGGACTCCTGGCCGAAGTCGAACCGGATCGCGTCGGGTGCCAGGCCCGCCGCGGCCAGCTCGGTCTCGCCGTACAGCTCGTCGACGAGGTCCTCGGTCGCGTTGAGGTTGTTGGTGAGGTCGTCGTTCGAGAACTTCGCCCGTACCTCGATCTGCTGTTCGCCGTTGGCGCGGTAGATCTGGCCGTCGGTGCTGACGATGGCGTCGACGATCGTCGTCGCCTCGCCGCTCGGCTTGTCGAGCTCCTGGCCGATCAGGCGGTCGCGCAGCTCGAAGGCGAGCGCTTCGCCGTCGGCGGCCGTCGCGTCGGTGACGGCGATCTGTGCGGCGAAGGGGAACTCCTCGACCGGCGGGCCGTTCTCGAGCTGGATCACGTTGACCCGGGCACCCGGGAGATCGGCCAGCTCCTGCTCGATGCGCTCGACGTAGACCGGCGCCTTGGTGTCGCGCTCGTCGAACGGGACGAGGTCGACGAGGGCGAACAGCTGGCGCTCGTTGGCGTTGATGTACTGCGATCGCACGAGGTCGTCGCCGACGACGTCGAGGATGGTGGCGTCGACCTCGTCGCCCAGCGCCTGCGCCTCCTCGATCGTCGTGCCGGGATCGAAGTCGGCGGTGACGAACATGGCGTTCGCGTCGTCGGTCGGCGGGAAGATGTTGAAGCCGAGGGTGGCGGCGACCTGGAACGAGCCGAAGATCATCCCGATCGATCCGAGGAAGACGCCGGTGCCGACGGCGACGCCCTTCCAGCCGTGGCTCGACGGGTACTCGGCGAGCGTGCCGAGGGCATGGGCGACGCGGCGTTCGCCACGGACCACGGGGTTGTTCGCGCGTGCGCCGCGCAGCACGAACGGCTTCGCCATCGCCGGGATGAACACGACCGAGAACAGGAACGACAGCAGCAGCGTGACGATGACGGTGATCGGGATCG
>JAUHYJ010000239.1 GCA_030425785.1 Acidimicrobiia bacterium
ACCTCGAACAGCTCCGAGCGTTGCTCGAGTCGGGCGAGTGATCAGTCGCGGTCGGTGAAGCGTTCGACGTCCGCGCGGTGACCGGCGATGACGATCAGGTCGCTGTTGGCGAGCACCGTGTCGCGGTCGGCGTAGGTGAACTGGCCGGCTCGCGGCTTCACGCAGACGACGGTCACCTTGTACTGCGCCCGCAGATTCGACTGACCGAGCGGGACCCCGACGAGCTCGCCGGGAGCGATCAGCTCGGCGATCACGAAGTCGTCGTCGAGGGCGAGGAACTCGAGCAGGTCGCCGGTGACCAGGTGTGCGACCCGTGACCCCATCTCGGCCTCGGGGAACACCACGTGGTGCGCGCCGACGCGCTGCAGGATCCGGCCGTGGGGTTCGGTGATCGCCTTGGCCCAGATGTTCTTGACCCCGAGGTCGACCAGCGCGGTCGTCGTGAGGATGCTCGCCTCGATCCCGGTGCCGATGCAGACGACCGCCGTCACCGCGTCGGCGGCGCCGATCTGGCGCAGGGTGCGTGCGCTCGTGGTGTCGGCCTGGACGACATGGGTGAGCGCACCGGCGTGGTTCTGCACGATGTCGGGGTTGCTGTCGACGCCGAGCACCTCGTAGCCGAGGTCGACGAGCGTGGCCGCGAGGGACGAGCCGAACCGGCCGAGGCCGATCACGATGATCTCGCCCTCGTGACGCACCCGCTCGGCGGTCAACCCGCTGAACATCGAATGGATGATCTTGTCGGCCATGTGGCTCCCTGGCCGGTGTCGGCCTCTGTCGGTCGGTTCACCCGATGATCGGGCGTTCCTCGGGGTAACGGTAGGCGCGCTGGCGGTCGCGCAGTGCGAGTGCGGTGACGAACGTGATCGGCCCGACGCGTCCGGCGAGCATCACGAGGATGAGCATCAGTTGGCCGCCGGCGGGAAGGCTGCCGGTGATGCCGGTCGACAGCCCGACGGTGCCGAACGCCGACGCCGCCTCGAAGGTGGTCTGGGTGAACGTGAACTCCGACATCGCGTCGAGCGCGATCGCGGTCGTGAACACGACGCCGACCGACAGCAGGGCGATCGTCATCGCCTGGCGGGTCACGCCGATCGGCAGGCGGCGCTTGAACACGTTGATGTCGGCGTCGCCGCGCACCTCGGACCACATCGCGAAGCCGAGCACGGCGAAGGTCGTCACCTTGATGCCGCCGCTGGTCGACGCCGGTCCGGCGCCGATGAACATCAGCCCGGTGATGACGTTGAGCGTCGGCTCGCGCATCGCGCCGATGTCGACCGTGTTGAACCCGGCAGTGCGCGGGGTCACGCCCTGGAACCAGGCCGCCTGGATCTTGTCCCACACGCTCAGCTCGCCGAGCGTGCCGGGGTTGTTCCACTCGAAGACGAGCACGACGATCGGTCCGAGCAGGATGAGCGCGCCCGTCGCGAACAGCGTGATCCGCGTGTGGAGGCTCCACTTGCTCGGTCGGACCCGTCGCCCGAACTCGACGAGCACCGGGAACCCGAGCCCGCCGACCACGAACGCCCCGGTGATCGGGAACACGACGAGCGGGTCGCTCGCGAAGCGGGACAGGCTGTCGGAGTAGAGCGAGATGCCGGCGTTGTTGAACGCGGAGACGCCGTGGAACACCCCGCTGTAGGCGGCGCGACCGATGCCGGTGTCGTCGACGGTGGCGAGGTGGACGAACAGGATCAGCGCGATCGTGCCCTCGACGGCGACGGTGATCTTGGCGATGGCCGAGATCAGGGCCCGCAGCTCGCCGATGTCGACCGCGCCGATCTCGGCCTGGGCGAGCACCCGCTGACGCAGTCCGATGCGGCGGGACGCGACCAGCGCGAGCACGGAGCCGATCGTCATGATGCCGAATCCGCCGAGCTGGATCAGCAGCAGCAGTACGAGCTCGCCGAAGAGCGAGAACGACGACACGTCGACCGTGCCGAGTCCGGTGACGGTCGCCGCCGACGTCGCCCAGAACAGCGAGTGGAGCACGCCGGGCGTCTCGCCGCCGTCGAACGCCCACGGCAGCGACAGCAGCGCGGTTCCCGTGAGGATGAGCGCCACGAACGCGCCGAGGACCAGCTGCGCCGGGTTCCTGACCGCCCCGAGGACGCGCCCAATGACCACGGCGGCTGAGCGTACTGGCGCCGCACGACCGGGCCGCGATGCTCAGCCGGACAGCTGATCGGGCGGCGGCACGTCGGCGACCGCCTGGGGGGTGTAGCGCTCGACGAAGATGCGCTGCTCGTCGGCGCCGAGCTCGAGGCTCGTCGCCACGCAGGCGTTCACGAACTCGGGGCTGCCCGCGATGTACACGCTGTGCTGCGACAGATCGGGGGTGATCTCGGGCAGCACGGCCGGTACGCGTCCGCGGTGGCGACAGCCGACGGGCGGATCGTCGCCCGTGTACGTGACCCGGAAGTCGAAGCGGCGGTGCTTGGCCGTCCACCACGACATCAGGCCGTCGTCGAACACGTCGTTCGCCGTGCGGGCCGAGAAGAGCAGCGTGACCGGGTGCCGGAAGCCGCGTCGCAGCGCGGCGTCGGTGAGCGCCAGGATCGGGGCGAGGCCCGAGCCGGCCGCGAGGCACAGCACCGGGGTGTCGGTGCCGGGGTCGCCGATGAACGTGCCGTACGGTCCGGCGACGGTCCAGCGATCGCCGACTCGGACGTCGTCGTGGATCCAGTTGCTCGTGACGCCGTCGGGCACGCGGGCGACGAGCAGCACGAGCTCGCCGTCGGCGCGTGGCGCGCACGCGATCGAGTACGGGCGTGGCGGAATGCCGGCTCGTTCGTCACCGACCATCAGGTACTGGCCCGGCCAGTAGCGGATCGGATCGCCCACCGGCCGGATGCGGATCTCGACGATGGTCGGCGTGCGGACGATCTTCTCGGTCACGACGCACAGCACGCGGTCGCGCGGCGGGAAGAGCTTCGGCCGCGCATCGAGCGTGCCGTACTCGATCTCGATGACCGCGCCGTCGGAGTGGTCGAGCGGCTTGGCCATGCACATGAGCCGGTACCCGTCGGCGCGCTGCTCGGCCGACAGCGCCATGTCGAGCACCATGCCCTGGTCGACCTCGCCGGCGAGCACCTTGGTGCGGCACTCGCCGCACGCGCCGGCCCGGCAGTTGTTCGGGAGGGCGTAGCCCGCTCGCTCGAGGGCACCGAGCACCGTGTCGCCCGGGGGGCACGGCACCTCCTTGCCCGACGGCATCAGCTTGATCGTCGTCATCGACATCCGTTCCAGTGCGATGGGGCCCGCCATGGGTCCGCAATGGCCCTCAGAAGACGGGGATGATGTCCTCCATCTCGACGTCGTTGATCTCCTCGCCCGTGATGCCCACCTCGGGGATCGCCGGGAAGGGGATGTCGAACTTGTCGAGGACGCCCTTCAGGTTCAGGATCGCCTGGCGCCAGTTCTCCTTCTTGGCCTCGTACTCGGGAACGTGGAAGCCGGCGTCGCGGGCCACGGCCTCGCACCGGCGCTGGACGTCGATGAAGTCAGGCGGGAGGTCCCAGAAGTCCTCCGGCGGCTCGAACAGCACGGCCGAGAGGAACAGATAACCGGCCCGGATCTGCTTGGTGATCAGCGACCGGTCCTCGACGGCGAGCTTCGGGTAGTCGCGCTCCATCAGGCTCATGCAGATGGCCATGTGGCGGCCCTCGTCGCGGCCGATGTTCGTGAATGCCTCCTGGAACACCGGCTCACGCGCACCTTCAGCCATCTGGTGGAAGATCGTCGCGGCGGCGATCTCGCCCATCAGGAACGACGAGAACAACACGGCGAGCGGATACTTCGGCACCGCCTGCTTGTAGCCCTCCCAGTAGCGGCCCCCGTTGAAGTACAGCCACTTCGCGTTGCGCTGCGCCGCCATGCCGAGGTCGGTCTTCGGTTCGTAGGTGAGCGGGTCGTCGTAGCCGAGGAGCTTGGTGATCGCCAGGCCGCACATCTGCTCGTGGTTCTGCTCGTCCTGGGTGACCGAGAAGAAGCAGCGCCGCACCGCGTCCTCCTCGTGGTCCTCGTAGGTCTTGATGAAGGCGTTCGCGAACACCGGCGGTGCCGAGGCGTCGAACACCGAGAGCAGGGTCCACCAGTAGGCGATCGCCTCGCGCTCCTCCCACGTGTACGAGTCGGGGTCGAACGTGTCCCACGAGAGCGCGGCCGGGTCCCAGACCTCGCGGCGGCTCGCGGCCCAGATCTCCTCCATCTTGGCGGTGCCCTGCCGCCACGACAGGGGGAACACGTTCGGTTGTTCGGTGGGCGGTGGGAACTCCGTCTCCATCGCCAGGTTCGTCCGTGCCACGGTGACTCCTCGTCGTCGGTGTTCTGGTTCGCCGGTCTCGTTCGCCGGTGGGAGTCACCGTACTCATTTCACCCAAGATCGTCAAGACTGGAATGATCTTGGGTAGAACGATGCCCGGCGAACGATGTCCGTAGAACGATGTCCGTCGGGGTGTGATCGTCTCGTCAGCTGCGGGGCGTGAGCAGCCCGCCGAGGTCGTCGGCGAGTCGTCGTCGGCGTGCGTCGGAGAGGCCGGCGAAGAAATCCTGTTCGACCTCGTTCTGCCGGCGATACGCGTCGACGAGGCGGCGCTCGCCGTCGGCGGTCATCCGCACCGTGACCAGCCGACGGTCGGGCGACTCGCGGCATCGGATGACGAGTCCGTCGCGTTCGAGGGTGTTGAGCACGCTCGAGACCGCTGCCCGCGACAGGCCCGAGAGCCGTGCGATGTCGCGCGGTTCGAGCTCACCGGCCACCCAGACGCAGAACATCACGCGGAAGCCCGCCATGCTCCAGCCGGCGTGTCGGTGCACTTCGGCTTCGAGTCGTTGTACCAGCCGGGTCGAGGCCCGGATCAGGTCGAAGCTGGCGCGGAGCGCGTCGAGGTCGGCGTCGGGGGCCGCCTCGGCGACCGCCGCCACGGCGCTGCGTTCGAACTCGTGGGCATCCAGCGGGTCGGCCATCCGGCCATCGTAGGAGCGACCGGTGGGGTGGTAGGGGAGGAGGCCGGCGAGGTGGCCGGTGACGCGGCCGGCGAGGTGGTCGTGGGGGTTGCCGGCGGAGGTGGCGGGTGGAGCGGGCGGTGCCGTGAACCGGTCGCGAACGTTCGCGTCGCACCGTGACCGCCGGGTAGGTTGTGAGGACTATGGGCCAGCTCGTCGGAGTCGTGGAGAAGCAGAGCGCCGTCCCGGGCATCATCCGGTACGAGCTCAACCGATCGCTGTCGGGCATGGGACACGAGCGGTACGCGTCGATGCTCGACGCCGTCGGTGACACCCCGGGGGCGATGCTCGCCCGGATGTTGTTCGAGACCGGCAAGGTCGCCTCGGTGCACGTCTATGCCAACGTCGTGACGGTCGACGTCGAGAAGGGGTTCGACTCGTCGGGCCTCAGCGAGATCGTGGCCGAGATGTACCGGTACTGGAAGCCGGGCGTCGAGCCGCCGTCGTTCGAGGACCTGCAGCCGGAGGAACCGGCGTCCGAGCCGTCGGGCGACGGTGGTGGTGGTGGCGACGCCGAGCTGTCCGAGGCCGCCAAGCGGGTGCCGGCGCACCTGCTCGAGCGCAGCCGGGCGGCGCGCGAGCGTTGGAAGGCCAAGCAGGGCTGATCGCCCCACGGTCGGCGACGCAGCGTCCGTCGGTGCGGCGTCCTCCGTTCGACAATCGAACACCTGTTCGGTATCCTGGGCGAGGTGGCGCCCGCGACCCCATCACGCCTCCCCACCTCCTCACGCCTCCCCGGTGACCGCCCCGCGGTCGCCCCGTTGTCGGGGCTCGTACCCGCACGTGACCGGTCGCTCCCGGTCGAACCGGCGCTGACCGGTCTGCTGCCCGACGCCGGGCTGCGGCGCGGCCATGTCGTCGGGTGCGGCGGGGTGGCCGCCCGGTCGTTGGCGTTGGCGCTGGTGGCCCGGGCCGTGGGGGAGGGGGCGTGGCTGGCCGTCGTCGGCCTGCCGACCTTCGGGGTCGAGGCGGCGATCGAGTACGGCGTCGCACCCGAGCGGATCGTCCTCGTCGACGCCGACGGTGTCGACGAGTGGGCCGAT
>JAUHYJ010000240.1 GCA_030425785.1 Acidimicrobiia bacterium
CGCCGCCCGGTACGGGGCGGCCGCGTCGTCGAGCCGAACCTGCGAGTCGGCCTCGACCTGGACGAGGTAGGACGGCACGAGCCCCGCGAGCGCCTCGGTGATGACCCCGGCGGTCGCATCACCGATGCCGTCGAGCTCGGTGAGCCGTTGGTCACGCGCCCGCTCGGCGAGCTCGACCGGGTCGGTCGCACGCACGACGTCGAGCGCCCGCGTGAACGCCCGCACCTTGTAGGGCGACGCGAGCGCGCGGTCGAGACAGTGGACCACCCGCCGCAGGGCGGCCTCGGGCGTCATGGTGGCATCGGGCATCAGGCGTCACCGTACCGTCGCGACGGGGCGCACCCCGGCTGCGCCGACACCACCACGACCGCCAGCACGCGATCGCCTGCTCGGCACCATCGACCGCTCAGCCGCCGACCGCGTGACTCCCCGATCATCACCTCGGCAACGACCTCATGATCGCCGGTTCGTTCGAGTCGCATCTCGTGGTGTTCGAGCATCCGGCCACCGAGCGAACTCCACGCCTTGTAGGCGGCCTCCTTGAGCGAGAACGCAACGATCGGCGCGACGTCGGCGTCGTCGTGACGCATGATCAACGACCGCTCGCCGGGGTCGAGCTCGATCCACGACGCGAGGTCGACGCCGAGTGCGTCGGCCTGCGCCGACGGAGCGACGACGGCGACCACGACGCCGTCGTCGTGGGTCAGCGAACCGCGATGCCCGACCGGCAGGATCGGCGACCGGTCGTCGGCCACGGGGATCGGCACGTCGCAACCGGTGATCGTGCGCAGCAGTCGGCGGCCCGCTGCGAACTCGCGCCGGCGGGCGTCGATCGCCGCCGCGACCGCCACCCGTTCCGACGGGTACAAGCCGTCCGGGTCGCCCGCGCTCGCCGAACACCAACCCGCGCGGAGCGTCATCCCCGAGGCCCGCCACGGGTCGAGCAGCGAGTCGAGCGCCATCGTGAGCTCTCCTGGACCGGGCACCCCGCCCACGCTATGCCCTCCGAACTGCGTCCCGATCGTGCACCCCGATGGTGGTGGTAGCTTTCGACGGTGGACCCGGTGGTTCACTGTTGCACCGAGCAACGACGATCGTCGCGCGAGTACCACCCCGCTCCCCGAGATGACGCGTTCGACCCACCACCCCCTCACCGCGGCCATGCGGGCCATGTGGCTCGACGAGCAGATCCGCCCCGGCACGAACGTGAACCACCTCGGGTTCGTCGGCGAGTTCCGCGGCCCGCTCGAGCATCAGGCGGTCGAGGCGGCCGTCGACGCGTTGGCCGACCGGCACGAGATGCTCCGGGCGACGATCGACGACCGCGACGGTCGACCACTCGTCGCCGTCCGAGCCGACATCCGGATCCCGGTCGAGTGGCACGACGGCGCCGACTGGTCGGAGGCCGAGCTCCGCTCGTTCGCCGACGACCTGATCCTCGGCCGGCCGTACGACCTGCGGGCCGGACCACTCGCGCGCTGCGCGCTCGTGCGCCGCGGCGCGGACCGGCACGTCCTCGTCGTCGCGCTCCACCACATGATCGGCGACCTCTGGTCGGTCGCGCTCCTGTCGCGCGACCTCCTCGATCATCTGGTCGACGGGGCGTTCGCACGACCACCCCGAGCGGGGTACGCCGACCACGAGGCCCGTGAACGCGAGTACCTCGCCGACGGGGCCGACGACGACCGAGCGTTCTGGACCCGCAACCTGAGCGGGTCGGATGCCGTCGCCGAGCTCCCGTTCCCGAACGCCCCGGCCGACCCGATCGAGCGACGAGCGGGGATCGCCCCGCTGTCGATCGATGCAGAACTGCACGATCGACTCGCCGGTCTCGCTGACCGGGCCGGGGTCGATCTCGCGGCCGTCATGCTCGCAGCATGGGCCGTGGTGACGAGTCGATACGTCGACCGGACCGATCTGTCGTTCGGCACCGTACGCGCGAACCGCACGGTGGCCACCGCCAAGGCGATCGGGTGCTTCGTCAACCCACTCGTCCTCCGTGTCGGCGTCGACGACGACGAGTCGTTCGAGTCCCTCGTGCGACGCACCGCCACCGTGCTCGGCGACGCGCTCCGACACGGTCGCTTCCCCGCCGGCCAGCTACTGACCGCGGTCAGCGGCGCGGACCGGAACACGCCGAACCTCGGTTTCCTCTGGCAGAAATCGACCAGAGCCTTCGAGGGCGACATGATCAGTTCGATCGCGACCGGGCACCAGGCGCCCACCGTGGTGCGCGGCGAGCTCGAGATCGACGTCTCCGCCGAGGCCCACCGAGGCGCGCCGTTCGACCTCGGCCTCGTCGCCGCCGGACACCCCGACGGCGTGCTCGCCGGGATCGAGTACGCCGAGGCCGTCGTGACGGATGCGCAGGCAACTGAGCTCGCGGCGCAACTCACGCACGTCCTTCGCACGGCCGCCACCGACCCGTCAGGCGCCGTCCGATCGCTCGGGCTCGTGCCGGCGGACGAACGCACCCGATACGTGATCACCGGACCCGACCAGCCGGCGGACGATCGAACGGTCGATCAGCTCGTTCGCGAGCGGCTCAGCGCCCAACCGGACCGACTCGCGATCGTCGACAGCAGCGGCGACGTGACCGCAGCCGACCTCCTGCGGCGCATCGACGCGATGCACGACCTGCTCGCCGGCGCCGGCGCCGGTCCGGGCCACCTGGTGGGGGTCATGCTCGCGCGCAGCGCCGACCTGGTCGCCGCCGTCATCGCCGTGATGGAGACCGGCGCCGCCTACGTGCCGTTCGACCCGGAGTTCCCCGCACAGCGCCTCGCCTACATGGCGACCGACGCGCAGCTGTCCCACCTCGTCTGCGACGCGACGACGACGTCGTCGGTTCCCGCCGGCGTCGAGGTGCTGCGAGCCGATCTCGCCGTGGCGGGCATCGCCGCCCGCTCCCGTGAGGCCGACCGACCCGCGTCACGCGCCACGCCGGACGATCGTGCCTACGTGATGTACACCTCCGGTTCGACCGGGAACCCCAAGGGCGTCGAGGTGCTCCACTCGAACGTCACCAACTTCCTGCACTCGATGGCCGAGTGCCCCGGCCTCACGCCCGACGACCGCCTGCTCGCGATCACGACGATCTCGTTCGACATCTCGGTGCTCGAGCTGTTCCTCCCGCTCGTCACCGGCGCCACGATCGTGCTCGCCGACCGGGCGACGGTACGCGACGCCGACGCACTCGCACGGCTCGTCACCGACGGTGCGATCACGGTGGCGCAGGCCACGCCGACCACCTGGCGCATGCTGGTCGAGACCGGATGGAAGGGCTCGCCGGACGTGCGAGTGCTGTGTGGTGGCGAGCCGCTCACGCGCGAGCTCGCCGACGAGCTGCTCGATCGCGCTGGTGACGTCTGGAACATGTACGGGCCGACCGAGACCACGGTCTGGTCGGCCGTCCACCGGGTGGCCCGTGGCGACACCAACCCGCCGATCGGCGCGCCGATCCACAACACCAGCCTGTGCATCCTCGATCGCTGCGGTCAGCTCACACCGGAGGGCCTGCCCGGGGAGTTGCTCATCGGCGGCGCCGGCGTCGCTCGCGGCTATCTCGATCGACCCGAGCTGACCACCGAGCGCTTCGTGTCGGACGTCGCCGGGGCGCCGGAGGGTCGCTGGTACCGGACCGGGGATCTCGTCCGTCGTCGGCCCGACGGCGAGATCGAGCACCTCGGGCGCACCGACCAGCAGATCAAGGTGCGCGGTCACCGGATCGAGCTCGGCGAGATCGAGAGCGTGCTCGACCGACACCCGTCCGTCGCCGCCAGCGTCGTCACCGCCTGGGAACCGTCACCCGGCGACGTCCGGCTCGTCGCCTACGCGGTGCCACGCGCCTCCCGCCTGGGCATCTCGGCGACGCAGCTCCGTGAGCACCTCGCCGCCGCCCTGCCGCGCGACATGGTGCCCGCGCAGGTCGTGGAGCTCGCCGCACTCCCGTTGACGCCCAACGCCAAGGTCGATCGCGGCGCGCTCCCGAGCCCCGTCGAGATCGCCGTGGACGCCCCGCGCGAAGCACCGGCACCTGGGGTCGAGACGACGGTGGCGGCGATCTGGGCCGAGGTCCTCGGACGGCCGGACATCGCCCGCCACGACGACTTCTTCGCGCTCGGTGGGCACTCGATGCTCGCGACCCGGATCGCGTCCCGGCTCCGCACCGCCACCAACCGCGAGGTCACGGTCCGCACGATCTTCGACCACCCGACGGTGGCAGGGCTCGCCCGCACGCTGCGACGACTCCCGCTCACCGCGACCCCATCCCTGCGGGCCGGAGAGCTCGTCGACGGACCGCTCTCCCATGCGCAGGAACGCATGTGGTTCCTGCACGAGTTCGACCCGGGCGGCTGCGCGTACAACATCGCCACCGCGATCCGAGTCACCGGTCCGTTCGATCCGGCGCACCTCAGCCGCGCCGTCGTCGACCTCGCTGCCCGACACGAGGGCCTCCGAACGACCTTCGAGCTCGGCGACGACGGCACCCCCCGCCAGCGCGTGCACGCCGGGAGTCGGATCGATGTCGAGGTCGTCGACCACCGGCCGGCCGGCGACGGAGCGTTCGAGGCGGCCGTTGCGGCGGCGACGGCGATGGCACGTCGTCCGTTCCGCCTCGCCGAGCTGCCACTGATGCGCGTCGCGGTACACCGCATCGGCGACGACGAACACCTCGTCGCACTCGCGCTCCACCACATCGTGTGCGATCAGTGGGCGCTGGGCCTGATCGCCGCCGAACTCGGCGAGCTGTACCGCGCACGCCTCGAGCGCGCGCACGCCGATCTGCCGCCCGACCCGGTCCAGCAGCTCGACTACGCGCGCTGGCACCGCGCACTCGTCGAGCTCGACGTCACCGAACGGCAGCTGCCGTACTGGCGCGAACGTCTGGCGGGCCTGCAACAGCTCGAGCTGCCCACCGACCGCCCGCATCCCGATGTCCGGTCCTCACAGGGTGGTGCGGTGCGCATCGAGCTCGGCGACGACCGCATCGCAGCGATCGCCGAGGTCGCCCGGCGCGAGCGGACCTCGGCGTTCGCGGTGTGCATGGCGGCGTTCCAAGCCGTGCTCGCACGAGTGACCGGTACCGACGACATCGCCGTCGCGACCGCGGTCGCGAACCGGAACTGGCTCGAGGCCGAGACGGTCGTGTCCTCGCTCGTGAACACGGTGATCATCCGGACCGACGTCGGCGCCGACACGAGGCTCGACCAGCTGCTCGAGCGCGTCCGTACCGCAGCCGGCGAGGCGTTCGAGCACCAAGACCTCCCGTTCGCCGTGCTCGTCTCCGAGCTGGTCTCATCCCGCGCGCACAACCGGCAGGCCCTCACCGACGTGTTCTTCAACCTCGCGAATGCACCGATCGACGTGCCGACCTTCCCCGGCACACAGGTCGAGGTGGTGCCGCTCGAACTCGGCGCGAGCCAGTTCGATCTCTCGCTGTCGATCGACCTGCAGATCACCGGCGTCGCCACCCTCGAGTACCGCTCGGACCTGTTCGACCGTGACCGTGTCGCGGCGCTGCTCGACGACGTCATCACCATGCTGGACGAACTCGTCCGCCGGCCCGAGCACACCGTGTCGTCGGTGGCGCTGGTGTCGGCCGACGCGCCGCGGTCGGCCCCGCTCACCGTGCAGGCGGCGGGCGAGCGCCCCGCCCCGGCACCGCACGAATCACCGCGTCCCGGCACCGAGCGCAGGATCGCAGCAGTGTGGACGGAGATCCTCGCCGTGCCGGACCCCAGTCGCCACGACGACTTCTTCGACCAGGGCGGCCACTCGTTGCTGGCGGTGCGGATGATCGCCCGTCTGGAGCACGAGACCGGGCGGCGGCTCCCCAGCTCGGCGTTGTTCGCGGGCCCGACGATCGCCGACCTCGCCCGACTCGTCGACGAGGCCGACGAGTCGAACCGATGGACGTCGCTCGTCCCCGTCCAGCCACAGGGCGAGCGCACGCCGTTCTTCTACGTGGCGCCGTTCCTCATCACATCGCTGAGCTTCGCCGGGCTCGGGCGCGCGATCGGCGACGACCAGCCGCTCTATGTGTT
>JAUHYJ010000241.1 GCA_030425785.1 Acidimicrobiia bacterium
GCCGAAGATGCCCGGCCCGCCGGCCGGCGGAGCCCCGGTGGGCACGTTGACGAGGGCCCGCGACGACCACTCGCTCCAGCCGGCCTCGTTGTGGGAACGGGCGGCGACGTAGTACGTCTGGTTCTCCACCAGCGTGTCGATGAGGCAGCCATACCCGTCCGGGTTCGACGAGTTCTCGCCGATCGCCGAGGCCTGCGAGCGACCCCACGGATCCGAACCTGCGGGCTGCTCGGTGGTCGGATAGAGCGTGCCGGCCGAGATCGAACAGGTGACGACCGGGTCAGCGGACGCGGTGCCGGCGATGCCGACCTCGTAGTCGTCGATGATCGCTCCGTTGGTGGACGAACCCTCGACGCCTGCGACCGAGACGACGATTGCGCCGTCGTCCGGCCCGGCGACCTCACGGGTCAGCGCGATGCCGGTCACGGTCGCGGGAGCGTTGGGAACTCGCGCCTCGTCGGTGAACGTCGGATGGCTGGGCACGTACGAACCCGCCGCCTCGTCGAGCGTCAGCGTGTTGTCGCCCGATCGCACGGTGCTGCGCGGCACCCAGTTGACGTTCGTGACGCTGTGGTCGCCGCTGACGTCCTCGAACTCGTCGTCGTCGGTCGTGTCGGCGTTGTACGACCAGTCGCCGTTCACCGACATGATGTTGATCCAGCCGCCGCGCTCGGCCTCGGCGTAGCGCTGGTTGAAGCGCACGTTCGGGGCACCGCCGGTGTCGTCGATGGTGAGGCGACCCGCGTCGCCGAAGATCCACGTGGCGCCGCCGGTGTTGCCGTCGATGGCGTAGACGGTGCCGGGCGGCACGGTGACGTTGGCGCCGACCTGGATGTCGTCGGCGCAGTCGTTGCCGAGACCGAAGTCGGCCAGGCCCTGGCCGACGACGACGTTGGCGCCGCCGCGGATGGCCACCTCGTCCTCGAAGTAGTACACGCCGCTCGCGAAGTAGTAGTTGCCGCCGCTGGTGATGTCCAGGCCGTTGGGGTAGTGGCCGGGCAGGAACACCGAGCAGTCGAAGGCGGCGGGCATCGGCAGGGGCGTCGGGTCGCGCTCGACGTTCGAATAGGTGGGCAGCGACGGCACCCAGATCTCCTGGGGCGACACGGGCACCGTCGGGTCGATGACCGTGCCCTGGAAGTCGTAGTCGGTCCACCACTTGTTGGCGTCCTCGATGTAGTCGGGGACGACCTGACCGCTGACGGTCTCGTAGTCGACCGATTCGCCGTAGTCGCCGTTCACCCACGGGTCGAATCCGGGAGCACCCGGTCCGACCTGCAGCTTGGCTGCGCCGATCGGGACGGTGAGGCCGAACACCTCTTCGGCGCTGAGCTCGTCGAGCGGGTCGCAGGCGATGCCGACGCTGACGCTCTCGACCGCGCCGTACAGCAGCAGGTCGGAGGCGTTCGCCGGGCAGCCGGTGAACAGCAGGCCCGGGTCGTCGAGCGCCGTGCGGATCGCTCCCTTGGCCGCCTCGACGTTGCGAGCCCGCTCGGCTTCGACGCGGTTCGCGCTCAGCACCGACGAGGTGTAGGCCAGGATCGGCACGACGATCATCGCCCCGATCAGGATCATGACGAGGACGAGCGGGAGCACCGCACCCTGGTCACGATCCGGCAGGGACGCGGGGCGTCGGCGCCGCGCCATCCGCCCGATCGGGGCGGCTCGATGGGACGACGTTCGGTTCACGCCGGCTGGACCAAGAGCACGCATGACAATGCCTCATTTGCTGAGATGGTGATGTCGAGACCGTCGGCGGGATCGCCCGAGACGGTGTCGACCTTGGCGGGATCGGTCACGACGACGTTCTTCGACCGGCATTGCCAGCTGACCGGCGTGTAGCCGGTGTTCTCGAACGTCCTCGGCTTCAGGAGCACGGTGGTGTCGGTGGCGGACTCCGTCGCGATGTCGAACACCGCCGACTTGCTGACCGCCGAGGTCGAGCTCTCGACGAGCGGCAGGCCGTCGCCGGTCACCTCGTAGGTGACCGTGGCGGACACCGGCTGACCGGTGCTCTGCAGGCGGGTCTGGACCGAGAGCGTCCCACCGCACTCGGAGAGTGCGATCGCCTCGAGCGCACCGCCGAACTGGGAGAAGTCGGTGGTGGTGAGCATGTCGGCGTTCTTGACCGCCTCGGCATCCCACCCACCGGCGTACTGGACCTTGACGTAACGCCCCGTGATGTCGCCGTCGTAGTTGCTGACGTCGTTGCCGGCGATCAGGTCACCGAGCGCCACCTCGGCGGGAATGCGGCGGGGGTCGCTGTAGGAGTCACCGCTGTCGTTGAACTCCGGAGCCGCCCAGTCGCTCGCGATCACGGGGTCGGCGAGGTCGGTGTCGCGGTCGAGGTTGGTCGACATCCCGAACGCCGTACCGACGCCGACCGCGATGACCTCGGTCTGGTTCTGCTGCAACAGCCACGAGGCCCGGAACCACGCCTTCGGATCGAACTGGGTGTAGAACGCCGTCGTCGTGTTGTTGGCGTCGAAATGGCTCGGGAGGTCGCCGCTCGGGAGCTCGGGGTCCTCGGCACCGGTCTGGTCTTCGTCACGGTGATACGTCGGCATGCCGTCGGTGAAGAAGACCACCAGCTCGGACGGCGGGTTGGCGGGGTTGCCGAGCGCCTCGTAGGTCTGACCGGTCTCGGTGTAGAACACCCGGTACAGCGCGTCCTCCCAGTTGGTGGCGCCGTTGTTGCCCAGTCCGTTGATCGGCGACGACGAACCGAGCAGGTTGTCGACGGTCGCCTGGTCACTCAGGTCGTACCACTTGTTCCAGTTCGAACCGCCGCCGAGGACGCGTGCCTTGCTGCTGAAGCCGACGATCTGCAGCTGCGTCGGCGTGCCGGCGAACGTCTCGACGAACGACTTCACACCGGCGCGGACCTGGGCGGCGTCGCCGTTGGTCAGCGAGCCCGACTCGTCGACGATCAGGCTGATCGGGCCGCCGCAGCCGCTGCGGGCCTGGAGGAACTGGGGCGGCTGGATCGCCGCCGGCTCGAGGTCGACGAGCTCGGTACCGCCGCCCGTGAACGACAGGAGCTCGAGGCCGTCGAGGCCGGTCACCGACACGGACACGCGGCGGCCGCTGGTGTTGACGACCGGGCTGCCGTTCGGGTCGGTGCTCAAGATGTCGGGCGGGAAGGTGACCGAGATCGGCGGTTCGCCGCCCGACGACGGCGGCGGCATCTCGCGGACCAGGATGATCTGCTCGCACGAGCCGTTGCGGCACGAGATGCGCCGGAACTCGTAGTCGCCGGCGTCGTTCTGGCCATACCGGTAGCTGACGTCGATGTCGTCGCTGTCCTCGAACCAGCTGAGGTGCAAGATGTTCTCGCCCCACGTGCACATGTCGAGCGCGCACGGCTCGTAGTCGGGGTTGTTGACCGCCTCGGCCGGATCGTCCGGCGAGTCGGGGTCCTCGGGGGTGTCGGTCGGCCAGGTCGCCGAGGCGAGGTCGCCGGGCAGCCAGGTGCCGAGGTTCTGCTCCCAGCGGGCGACGGTGACGCGGTCGCTCGCCTGGGGGGCATGACGCATGGTGACGATGATCGAGGCGGCGATCACCGTCACGATCAGGCCGAGCACGGACATCGCGACCAGCAGCTCGATGAGCGACATGCCGTCGTCGCGCCGGTTCACCTCCGCGTTCGTCTCGAAGTTCGGATCAGACATCGCTTCTCACCACCGTCAGGCTGCGTCGGACACTGGACTCGGGAATCTGCATCGTGATCGTGATGCGCTGCACGAGATGCTGCTGGTAGCCCGTCGCCGGGCAGGCGCCGTCGGCCCATCCCGTGGGGCCGAGGTGCTCGTACTCGACACTCCAGTAGTTGTCGACGACGTCGGCGGGCACGCCGAGCTCGAGCTGGGCGGCAGCCCGGATCGGGTCGTCGAACACGCAGCGGTACTGCTCGCGGGGCGCACGGTCGATGCGCTCGGCCGCGGTCAACAGCGCCGTCTGGACCTGGGCGACCTCGTCGGACGTTCGCGACGCGATGATCAACGTGCGGGTCGCGGTCAACACGCCGAGCACGACCGTGCCCATGAGCACGATCGTGATGAGGATCTCGACCAGCGTCACACCGGCGTCGCGCGATCGGGTGTCGCTGCGGCTGGCTCGGAGTTGCGGTGGGGACACGTTGGCTCCCGTCTCACGGGTCTCGAATTCGGAGGTGGTGGCCGCGTGTGTACGACGCACTCGGAGTCTCATCGGCACGCGAAGTGTGAGTCCTGAGAGAAATAACAAGTTGATTTCGTTATCGACGAGACAACTTCCGTGGTCTCGAGCGGTGGCCGGGCATGACGTCAGCGCCGCACACGTCGGTGGACATGTGCTGTGACCAGGCATGATGCGGGCGACACCCGTCACCGACCGCGTTCCGAGGCCGACCGCGCTCCGTGCTCACAGTGCGCGTGATGCGTCGGAGAATTCTCACCCGGCGCTACGAAACGGTCCGGCGCGGCATCCGGCCCAGTGCGAGGTTGACGATTCCTTGACGGAGGAAAATCCCTGTCCCCGTCGCGGTCGGTTCGGTATGGTCGAACCGTCATCGGCACATCCGAGGGGAAGGAGGACCGATGCGATACGGGAGATGGGTGGCGGCATCGGCGGCGCTCGCCGCCGGGGGGCTGCTGTTCGGCGGTCCGGCAGCGGCACAGGACCAGGACCTCGACGAGCTCCGCGAGCAGGTCCCGGAGGGCGAACCGGGCGAGCTCGACCTCGACGAGGCCGATCTGATCTACCAGGCGATGGTCGAGGCGTACGGGCGGGTCGCGCAGACCAGCGACTTCGGCGACGGCAGCGCGCTGACCGGCCCGTGCGGCGGCTGGGCGTTCTCGTACGACCAGGACGGCGCGCTCATCGACGCCGCGTTCGACGCCGGTGACGAGGGCCCGCCGATCGACGTCATCGACGGCGGCCAGGCGTTCACGTCGAGCAACCCCTTCGAGGTCGACACCCGCGGCGTGGTGGCGTACTACGGCTCGGCACCACAGTCCGGCGACGGGCCACGCAACCACACCTGGGAGGTCGTCACCGGTGGCATCAGCATCGACTCGGGCGGCGACCCGAACGAGGACGGCAACAACCGCAACGCCGGCCTCGTCGACCTCGACGAGGACCTCCCGGTCAAGTTCACCGCCAAGGTCGAGGTCGAGGGCACGATGCAGTCCGAGAACCTCGCTGCGTGCGAGGGCCAGGGCCACGTGAAGTTCACGGGCAACGGACTCACCGACCCGGTCGGGCTCGCCGCGCTGGCGCTGCTGGGTGGCGGTTTCTTCGGCATCTTGTTCAACGCCCGGCCCGCCATGACCTGGAAGGAGTGACGATGTCGGCAACGACCGTCAAGCAGACGCATCCGATCCGCGGCGTGCTGTGGGGCCTCATGTTCGGCATCGGCCTCGCCGTCGTGCTGGTGGTGACGACCGTGATCAAGCTCGATCTGGTGACGGTGATCGTCGTCGTCGTGATCGGCATGGTCCTCGGCGTGTTGTGGGGCCTGTTCGGCCCGGCCAAGGCGCCGAAGGGCGAGCCGCCGGCCGATCGGACCTCGCCGCCCGAGGCCAGCCGCTTCGACGACCGGCCGGCACCGGACATGCCCCAGGTGGTCGAGGCGCCCGGCGTCGACCCTCCGGCGCCCACTGACGACACCGACGACTGAGCTGCCGTCGGAATCCGGTTGCCGGACACCGCGGACTGACGCTCGAACGCGCACGAGTCCGGACCGGGGGCGCGGTCCGGACTCGGGCGGGATCGGGTGCGGGGCCGGGAGAGCGACCGTCGCACCCGGCGATTCACGTGGTCGTCGACGTGGCGGACATCACTCCTCGACGATGAAGGCGGTGACCATGCCGAACATGCCGTCGTCGCGCTCGGCATGGGTGAGGATGTGGCAGTGCCACGCCCACACGCCGGGGTCGGTCAGCTGGTAGAGGACGGTGTACCGCTCGCCGGGTGCGATGTTGATCGTGTCGCCCGGGATCGGCACCAGCAGCTCCTTGCCGTCCTTGGCGATGATCCACCCGAGCGGCTGGTGCAGGTGCATGGGG
>JAUHYJ010000242.1 GCA_030425785.1 Acidimicrobiia bacterium
GGCGCGCGAGGGGCTCGACGTCGTGCCCGACGACATCGACACCCTGCCAGTACCCGTGCCCGGGGCGCTGGTGACCCACTCGCAGTGCCGCTGGCACGCCGGACAGCCGGAGGTCGCGTTGGCCGATCCGCCGATGGGCGGCACCGACCTGCACGGCGCTCGCGACCGGTTCATCGCCGCCGGATGGGCGGCGTTGATGCACAGCTACGCCGGCGACGTCGGCGGGGCACGCGCACTGGCACGCCAGGCCGCCGACCACGCGGGCGGTCACCCCGCACCGCTCGTCGCTGCACAGCTGGTCGGTCTCGAGGCGATCATCGCCGGCGCCGATCACGACGAGGAACGGTCCCGGCAACTCGTCGCCGGGATCATCGAGATCGCACCGCTCGAGGGCCTGGGTCAGCACGTCCTGCGGCACCAGTTCGTGTTCCCGTACGTGCTCCTCCCGGAAACGCGGGCGTTCTGGGACGGTCTCGACATGCCGCCGGCGATCGACGCGATCCGACGCCTCATGCGAGCCTTCGTCGCCGCGGCCGAGGACGACGACCTGGGTCCGATGACGGCGGTCCGGTGGCCCGAGCCGGGGCTGATCGCCGCCTACGTGCCGAATCACTGGGCCATGCCACTCGCCCTCCACGGCGTCCGTGCCGGCCGCCACGAAGCCCGTCACCTGGCAGCGTGGCTCTGCGAGCACTGGCAGCAGCCGGCACGGCTCGAGCTGGCCCGCTGGCTCGACGACCCGCGGTTGGGCGACACCGCACGGGATGTCGCGTCGCACACGCCGACGCCACCGCCGTCCCACGTTCGGGTCTGCGTCCTCGGCCACGCCGAGGTCGAGATCGACGGCGAATCCCGACTGGCGGCGCGAACGTGTCCGGGCACTGCTCGCCTGGCTGGTGCTCCACCCGCAGACGAGTCGCGACCAGGCCGCCACCGCGCTCTGGCCCAATCTCGACCCGACGCGCGCCGGGAAGAACCTGCGGACGACGCTCAACTACCTGCACGGCGTGCTCGAACCGGGGCGTAGGTCCGGTGGCGCCACGTGGTTCGTGCGCACCGATGGTCCCCGCCTCGAGCTCCACCGCAGCCTCGATGCCGACGTCCGGCGTTTCGGCGACCTCCTCGACCGGGCCGACGCGGCCGAACGGGCCGGACATCCGCGTGCGGCACTGCCCCTGCTGGTCGAGGCCATCTCGCTGTGGCGGGGCGACTTCGCCGTCGACCTCGACCACGAGTGGCTCGAGCTGGAGCGAATCCACCTCCGGAGTCGTTTCGTGCGGGCCGCCTGCCGCGCCGCCGAGCTCTTCACCGCGCTCGGCCAGGGTGACCGTGCGATCGATCCGGCGAGGGCCGCGCTCGACGCCGATCCGTACCACGGGCCGAGCTATCGCGCGCTCGCCGCCGCCTACCGGAGCATCGGCGACCACACGTCCGCGCGATCGATCATCGAGCGCGCGGACAGCTCCCTCGCGCTCTGAGATGCTGCGGCACCGGCCGGTGGAGCCGGCCGGCCCGGCTCAGCCGAAGAAGCCGTCGGGTTCGAGGGTGCTCGGACCCACGTGGGCGTCGAGCCACTCGTTCATCGCACGAGCGCCCTCCCAGGTGTCGCGGATCTTGGCCGCGGCCTGCTTGGTGTGGAGCCACTTCGGCGCACCGAACTCCTTCGACGCCATCAGCCCCTTGCGGCGGATGAGTTCGATGCGCTGGTGGTCCTTCGGGTATCCGCGCGGCGCGGTCTTCAGTTCGTCGATCGCCCCGATCGAGTACTTCCGCTTCGACAGGTCGGCGACGATGCTCTCGATCTCGGCGCCGGTGTGCTCGGCGTCGACGGCGGCTCGGAACCGTTCGAGCTGGTCCTTGGCCATCGAGTAGTAGCCGGTGCCGCACATCAGGCCCTGCGCCGAGATGTGGAAGTAGAAGCCGGCACCGCCCTCGGACTCGGTGTAGGCGCCCTGGTGCGTCTTGTACGGCGGCTTGTTCTTCGAGAAGCGCAGGTCGTTGTGCGGCCGGAACATGTGGAAGTCGCCGTAGTCGGCGAGCGCGGCGGCGAGTTCCTCGGCCGGCTCGCGCACCACCTGCGTGAAGCGGGCCTTGTTCGCCTCCCAGAACGCCTTGGAGTTGTCGGCCTCGAGCTGCTCATAGAACACGATCGCGTCGGTCGGAATCCCGCTGAACGACATGCGAGCGACGCTACCCCGAACCCGTCCCCCCGAGTTCTGTCATCGGGGGTCAGGCACATCTCGCAAGGTCGGTGGCACCTTGCGACATGTGCCTGACCCCCGATGACAGAACTACCCTCGCTCGGCATGGCTGAGCTGTTCCTGGGCGGGACGGTCGATCCGGCGAGCCACGAGCGCACCGGCGACGAGATCCGCATCGACACCGACAAATTCACGACCCACGGCGTGATCGTCGGCATGACGGGTTCGGGCAAGACCGGTCTCGGCGTCGTGCTGATCGAAGAGGTGCTGTCGGCCGGGCTCCCCACCCTGCTCATCGACCCCAAGGGCGACCTCACCAACCTGTGCCTCACGTTCCCCGGTCTGTCGGCGGCGGAGTTCCGCCCATGGATCGACGAGGCGCAGGCCAAGGCCGCCGATCAGTCACCCGACGAGTTCGCCGCCGGCCAAGCCGAGCTCTGGACCAAGGGCATGCTCGGGTGGGGCTACACCGCCCAGAACATCGCCGACCTGCGTGCGACGACCGACTTCACGATCTACACCCCCGGCTCGCAGTCGGGTGTGCCGGTCAACATCGTCGGCTCGCTCCAGGCACCAGCGGACATGAGTGACGCCGAGATCGTCGGTGACGAGATCGAGGGCTACGTCACCGGCCTGCTCGGGCTCGTCGGTGTCGACGCCGACCCGCTCAGCAGCCGCGAACACATCCTGCTCAGCAACCTGATCAGCCACTCGTGGAACAACGGCCAGGCGCTCGACCTCCCGACGCTCGTCGGCATGGTCGGCAACCCGCCGATCCGCAAGCTCGGCGTGTTCGAGCTCGACCAGTTCTTCCCGCCGGGCGATCGCATGCAGCTCGCGATGCAGCTCAACGGCCTCCTCGCCTCGCCGGCGTTCGCAGCGTGGGCCGACGGCCCCGCACTCGACATCCAGTCGATGCTGTACACCGCCGACGGATCGCCCCGCTGCGCGATCGTCACGACCGCGCACCTCTCCGACGACGAGCGACAGTTCGTCACCTCGCTCGTCCTCAGCAAGCTGGTGACCTGGATGCGCCGCCAGTCGGGCACCACCGATCTGCGCGCGATGCTCTACATGGACGAGGTCGCCGGCTACCTGCCGCCCACCGCCAACCCACCGACCAAGAAGCCGATCATGACCCTGATGAAGCAGGCGCGCGCCTTCGGCGTCGGTGTCGTCCTGAGCACGCAGAACCCGGTCGACATCGACTACAAGGCGCTCTCGAACGCCGGCACCTGGATGATCGGCCGCCTGTCGACCGAGCGCGACAAGGCACGCCTGCTCGAGGGACTCACCTCCGCGGCCGGCGGCGTCGACATCGGCGCGGTGGACGACACGATCTCGGGCCTCGGCAAGCGCGAGTTCGTCCTGCGGGTGCCGGGCAAGGACGCGACGTCGGTGTTCACGACCAGGTGGGCGATGTCGTACCTGCGCGGCCCGATGACGCGCGACCAGATCAGCGACCTCATGGCCGCCGAGCGCGATGCGGCCGAACACACCGCGCCCCCGACCACCAGCGCGGCGTCGCCGGTCGGGGCACCCGCCACCGCTGCCGCGCCGACGCTCGCCGACGACGAGACGACCGTCATGCCCGAGGTCGCCGACGGCACCCCGGTCCGATACGTCGATGTCGCAGCGCCGTGGCTCGGCGAGGTCGGCGGCGACGCCCGCGGCGAGCGGCTCGAGGCGGCGATCGTCGCCCGGGTCAACCTGCGCTTCGACGAGACCAAGGCCGACCTCACCCACGACCAGGAGTACGAGTGCGTCATCGCGCCGCTCGGCGAGGTCGTCGACGTCAGCCGCAGCATCGGTGTCGACTACGACGAGCGCGACCTGCGCACCGACCCGCTGTCCGAGCAGCCGGTGTACCGCATGTCCGACGCCAAGCTGGCCAACACCTCGTTCTTCTCCGGTGTCGAACGCGATCTCAAGGACCACCTCTACCGAACGATGAACGTCGAGATCCCGTTCAACGCCGAGCTGAAGCTCTACGGACGACCCGGCGAGGACGCCGATGCGTTCGAGTCCCGCTGCCTGCGTGCCGCCGACGAGCTCGCCGACGCCGAGATCGCCAAGCTGCGCGACAAGTACGAAGCCAAGGTCACGAAGCTCCGTGACCAGATCGAGGCGGCGGAGGACCGCGCCGACGTCGTGCGCGAGGAGGCCAACGCCAAGCGCAACTCCGAGCTGCTCTCCACCGCCGGATCGATCCTCGGCGGGCTGCTCGGCGGCAGGTCGAAAGGCGGGTTGCTCGGCAAACTCGGCAGCGCCGCCGGACGACGCGGCCGTACCAAGGCGGCCGACGAGCGCGTCGAGGCCGCCGAGAACAAGGTCGAGCGCCTCCAGGACGACCTCGAGGAGCTCCAGGAGGAGCTCGCGGACGAGGTCACCGAGATCGACGCACGCTGGATGGCGGCGGCGAAGCAGATCGACACCATGGCGGTCGGGCTCGAGAAGAACGACATCCAGGTGACCCAGCTCGTGCTCGCCTGGATCCCCACGAACTGACCAGCCGGTCGTTTCGTCAGCATCCGTTCAAGGCGACCGCGTCACGTTCCGATATCGGAAGGAGCGAGAGTGCCCCGTCTCAGGGGCAGGTGCGGTGAGCGGGAAGGGACAGCGCGTGCCAACAGCAGATGGGCGGCGGGCCCAGGGGTCGCGTGCCGACGGAGAGACTCGAACTCTCACTGCCGAGGACCTAAACCTCGTGCCTCTGCCAATTGGGCTACGTCGGCGACGCGCCCAGCGTATGCGGCGCCCACCGCACCGGCGCACCGGAATGGTGGGGCGGTGAGCGAGGCGCGCTCGCTCGCGGCGATCGCGCCGACCGGCCTCGACGTGCGGCCGCCCTCGCCGTCGCTGCGCACCACGATCGCCGGCGCCGGCATCGTCGGGGTCGCCGTGCTCCTGACCTGGCTCCTCGTCCTGGCCGAGGTCTCGGGCCCGGCCATCGACACCCAGTGGCCGATCTTCGCGGCCGCGGCCGTGCTGATGTTCGTCGGCGAACGCACGCCGGCGGCGTGGATCAGGTTCGGCCCGATCGGCATCGTCACCCCGCTGTGGTTCTTCTCGTTCGGCATGCTGCTGATCGGCTCGCCGTCGGCCACCGTCGGGCTGGCCGCGATCGCCGCGACGCTGCACGCGCTCCGCCGAGACATCGAGTCGAGCGACATGGTCGTCCGCGTGGCGAGCACCGTGCTCTCGTTGTCGGCTGCCGGTCTCGCCGCCGTCGGCATCGGACACAACCCGTCGCTCGGCTCGATCGAGGCGGTCGACACGGCCTGGGCCGGTCTGATCGCGGTCGCCGGCTTCCTCATCGTGAGCCTGAACGCCTTCACCGCGGCGATCTGGATCTCGGCGCGCCGTCGGTCACGGTTCAGCTCGCTGCTCCGGCACGGTCTCGCGGCGCGGGTCACCGCCGAGGGCGCTCTGTTGTCCCTCGCACCGATCTGGGTCGCCGGGCTCGTCCTGAACCCCGTGCTCGCCCCCTTGCTCGCGATCACCACGATCCTCGTGTTCCGGGCGACACGGCAGGCGCTCGAACAGTCGCACGAGGCACTGCACGACCAGCTGACCGGCCTGCTCAACCGGCAGTCGTTCCTCGCCCAGGTCGACGAGGCCGTGAGTTCGCGTCGCCGCCACGGCTCGTCGCTCGTGTTGATCATGGACCTCAACGGGTTCAAGGACATCAACGACCGTCTCGGCCACCAGACCGGTGATGCCCTGCTGATCGCCTTCGCCGACCGGCTCGAGCTCGCTCGCCCGACCGACGCCGAGGTCGCCCGACTCGGCGGTGACGAGTTCGCCGTGCTGATCCGGAACCACGGCGACGATCCGCA
>JAUHYJ010000243.1 GCA_030425785.1 Acidimicrobiia bacterium
CCTGCACCGGTTGTTCACGGGGATGATCGTCGAGGAGTGGGCGATGTTCCGCGTCACCCGCAACGCCGACCTCACCCTCGAGGAGGAAGAGGCCGACGACCTGCTCGAGGCCGTCGAGCTCGAGCTCCGCAAGCGTCGTTTCAACCGCCCGATCCGGCTGCAGGTCGCCGATTCGACGAGCGACGAGATGCTCGACCTGCTGCTGCGCGAGCTCGACGTCGACTACCGCAACGTCACCCGGCACCGCACGCTCATCGACCTCACCAACCTGTTCCAGCTCCAGTCGCTCAACCGGCCCGACCTGAAGGACCGCTCGTGGCCGCCGCTCACGCCCGGCCGGCTGTTCCTCGCCGAGGAGAAGGACCGCTCGATCTTCTCGGTGATGCGCGACCGGGCGATCCTGGTGCACCACCCGTACGAGAGCTTCCAGTCGAGCGTCGAGGTGTTCCTCGAACAGGCGTCGGTCGACCCCCGCGTCCAGTCGATCAAGATGACGCTCTACCGCGCCGGCGGCGACAGCCCGATCATCCGCAGCCTCATCCGCGCCGCCGAGCTCGGCAAGCAGGTGGCCGTGCTGGTCGAGCTGAAGGCGCGCTTCGACGAGGCGAACAACGTCCAGTGGGCCAAGGAGCTCGAACGCGCGGGCATCCACGTCGTCTACGGCATGCTCGGGCTGAAGACCCACTCGAAGATCGTGCTCGTGGTGCGCGACGACGGCGACCAGCTGCGCCGGTACTGCCACATCGGCACGGGCAACTACAACTCGAAGACGGCTCGCCTCTACGAAGACCTCGGCTTCCTCACGTGTGACAACGAGATCGGCGCCGACGCGACCCAGCTCTTCAACCACCTGACCGGGTTCAGCCGAGCCGACGAGTACCGCACCCTCCTCGTGGCACCCCGCGACCTCAAACAACAGCTGCTCGACCTGATCGAGCACGAGTCGACGTTCGGCACCGAGGGTCACATCACGCTCAAGTGCAACTCGGTCGCCGACCCGACCGTGGTCGAGGCGCTGTACGCCGCCAGCGCGGCCGGGGTGCGCATCGAGGGTGTGGTCCGCGGCATCTGCACGATGCGCGCCGGCGTGCCGGGGTTGAGCGACAACATCTCGGTGCGCAGCATCCTCGGCCGCTATCTCGAGCACAGCCGCATCTACCGGTTCGGGCACGGTCACCAGGGGGACGGCCCGATGTACCTCATCGGCTCGGCCGATCTGATGCCGCGCAACCTCAACGGTCGCGTCGAGGTGCTGGTGCCGATCGAGCACCCCAAGCACCGCGAATGGCTCGATCAGGTGCTCGAGTTCGACCTCGCGGACGACATCGTGCGCTGGGAGCTCCAGCCCGACGACACCTGGCGGCGATGCGGGCCGATCGACGAGTTCGCGCCCGATGCGCAAGAACGCATGTATCGCTGGACGAGCGATCGCCAGCACCAGATCCGCCGCTGACTCGCGCCTCGATCGCTGCAAGCGTTTCCATCATTCTGTTCACCTGAGCGTTCGTGCGATCACAAGTCGTGGGCGTCGGTGACGTGAAGGTGAACACGGGCTGAACAACCCCTGGTCACGACGCTCGGCGCGGTGGCCAGTGTTCGGGTGCCGTTCACCTGATGGCTCCTGCGACGTTCACCTGGGCTTCGTAGCGTCACCGACCGGAACCGACGGTTCCGCAACCCGTGAACTCTGATTGGAGACAACAGCGTGAAGATTTCCGCCAAGCGGTTCGCTGCCGCCACGATCGTCGCCTCGCTCGCCCTCGCCGCGTGCGGCGGTGACGACGACGACGAACCCGCCGCCGACGAACCGGCTGCCGACACGCCGGCCGAGGAGCCTGCCGAGGAGCCGCCCGCCGAGGAGCCGGCCGACGACATGGACGAGCCCGCCGACGACATGGACGAGCCCGCCGACGACATGGACGAGCCGGCCGACGACATGGAAGAGCCGGCCGACGACATGGACGAGCCGGCCGACGACATGGCGGCGATCGACTGGACCCAGGCGTCGGGCACGCTGATCGGCGCCGGTGCGTCATCGCAGGCCGCCGGTATGCAGGGCTGGCAGGCCGGCTTCCAGGCCGGTGCGCCGAACGCCACCGTCGAGTACGACCCGATCGGTTCGGGCGGTGGCCGCGAGACGTTCCTGTCGGGCGGCTCCGACTTCGCCGGCTCGGACGCATTCTTGAAGGACGACGAGTTCGAGATGTCGAAGGACCGCTGCGCCGGCGACCAGGGTGCGATCAACCTGCCGCACTACATCTCGCCGATCGCGCTGCCCTACAACCTCCCGTCGATCGACGGTTCGACGCTCCGGCTCACGCCCGAGCTGATCGCCGGCATCTTCGCCAACGAGATCACCAACTGGAACGATCCGGCGATCGCCGAGGTCAACCCCGACATCGAGTTCCCCGACCTGGCGATCAACCCGGTCCACCGCTCGGACGACTCGGGCACGACCGAGAACTTCACCGACTACATGGCACAGACCGCGCCGGACATCTGGACGTACGGCGCCATCGAGCCGTGGGACACCGATGGCCCCGGTGGTGGTGAGGGTGCGCCCCAGACGTCGGGTGTCGTCGCTGCCGTCGCCGCCGGCGAGGGTTCGATCGGCTACGCCGACGCCTCGCAGATCGGTGACCTCCCGGCCGCCGCTGTCGGCGTCGCCGGCGACTTCGTCGAGTTCAGCCCCGAGGCCGCCGGCCGCATCGTCGATGCGTCGGAGCGCCTGGGTGGCCGCAACGAGTACGACTTCGCCATCGAGGTCAACCGCAACCCCGACAGCCCCGACACCTACCCGATCGCGCTGGTGTCGTACCACATCGTCTGCCTGCAGTACGAGGACCAGGAGACCGCTGATCTGGTGAAGGCCTTCATGACCTACGTCAGCTCGGACGAGGGTCAGGCGGCGGCCGGTGCCACCGCCGGCTCGGCACCGATCTCGGACGAGGTCCAGGCCGAGATCGCCGTCTCGATCGCGGCGATCACCGCCGCCGGCTGAGTCCACTAGGTTCCCCCTCCGGAGACGTCGGGGTGGGGCACCGACTCTGGTGTCCCACCCCGACCGAACCGTTCGCCCACACCCGTCCACCCACCACGGAGTTCCCCACGTGACGATCACCGATGCCGAATCGCCGAGCACCGATCTCACCGCTCAGCAGGTGAGCAAGGTCGGCGACAAGGTCTTCAGCGGCCTCGCCCGAGGCGCCGGCATCCTCATCCTGGTCACCCTCGGCGCCGTCGCCATCTTCCTCCTCACCGAGGCCTGGCCGACCTTCACCAACGACCTGAGCGAGATCTCGGGCCCGGACACCTTCATCGGGTACGTCGGCCCACTCGTCTTCGGCACGATCCTCGCCGCAACCATCGCGCTGGTCCTGGCGACCCCGCTGGCGGTGCTCGTCGCACTCTTCATCACCCACTACGCCCCGAAGAAGCTCGCTCAGACGCTCGGGTACTTCGTCGATCTGCTCGCCGCGATCCCGAGCGTCGTGTTCGGCATCTGGGGCAGCCAGACCCTCGCCCCGGTCCTCGCCGAGAGCGTCTACCCCAGCCTCGAGAAGTACCTGGGCTTCATCCCCCTGTTCGAGGGTCCGGTCCTCAACTCGGGTCGTTCGATGCTCACCGCCGGTGTCGTGCTGGCCGTGATGATCCTGCCGATCATCACGGCGATCTCCCGCGAGGTGTTCCTGCAGACGCCTCGCCTCCACGAAGAGGCGTCGCTCGCGTTGGGCGCCACGAAGTGGGAGATGATTCGTCAGGCAGTCATCCCGTACGGCCGCTCCGGCGTCATCTCCGGTGCCATGCTCGGCCTCGGTCGTGCGCTCGGTGAGACGATGGCGGTCGCCATCATCCTGTCGGGGTCGATCGACTACTTCTGGAACATCATCGGCAACGAGAACTCGAACACGATCGCCGCCAACATCGCGCTCTCGTTCCCCGAGTCGAGCGGGCTCGAGGTCAACCGGCTGATCGCCACCGGCCTCGTCCTGTTCGCCATCACGTTCCTCGTCAACGCGTTGGCGCGACGAGTCGCCAACGCCGGGTTCTCGGGGGCGGACGGATGAGCGCCACCCTGACCCCCACGCCGACCGAACCGGCCGCCGACGAGCTGCGCGCCGGCAAGCTGTCGAGGGGCCACCTCGCCGGGATCATCGCCGCTGCGGTCGCCCTCGGCGCGCTGACCTGGATCCCGACCGGCTCGGTGAAGTTGATCCGCTGGATCGTCGTCGCACTGCTGGTCTACATGGTGCTGAGCTATGTCGTGTCCCGGGTCATCGAGGGACACCGGCAGGCGATCGATCGGCTGATGGCCGCCGTCGTCACGAGCGCCTTCATCCTGGTCGTGCTGCCGCTGGTGTCGGTCGTGTGGACCGTCGTCAGCGAAGGCGCGGCCCGCTTCGACACCCTGTTCCTCACCGGCACGATGCGTCTGACCCCGGAGGAACTGGCGGGCCAGAACGATGGCATCGCCGCGGGTGGCGCCTACCACGCGATCATGGGCACGCTGATCGTCACCGGTCTGGCGACGCTGCTCTCGGTGCCGTTCGGCCTGTTCACGGCGATCTACCTCGTCGAGTACGGCCGCGGCAAGCTCGCTCGGTCGATCACGGCGATGGTCGACGTGATGACCGGCATCCCGTCGATCGTCGCCGGTCTGTTCGCCTATGCGCTCTTCATCCTGATCTTCGGTCCCGGCACCCGCACCGGCGTCGCGGGCGCGGTGGCCCTGACGGTGCTGATGACCCCGGTCGTCGTGCGATCGGCCGAGGAGATGCTTCGGCTCGTACCGAACGAACTTCGCGAGGCGTCCTATGCGCTCGGTGTGCCGAAGTGGAAGACGATCGTCAAGGTCGTCGTCCCGACCGCGATCGCCGGCATCCTGACCGGCATCACGCTCGCCATCGCTCGCGTCATCGGCGAGACCGCGCCGTTGCTCATCGCGACCGGTCTGGCCCAGGACACCAACTACAACCCGTTCAGCGGCCGGATGACCACCCTGCCGGTGTTCACCTACTATCAGTACGTCCAGCCGGGCATCCCGACCGAGGCAGGTCAGGATCGGGCCTGGGCAGCAGCACTGGCGCTCGTGATCATCGTCGCCGTGCTGTTCACCATCGCTCGCGTGCTCGCCAAGATCCTCAAGCCGAAGGGCCTCCGATGAGTACCGAACAGACGACCTCCACCGAAAGGCGCCACCAGGCCATGGAGCCCGAACAGATCGTGACCGAGACGACGACGGCCGCCACTCCGACCGCGGTCCCGAACGACCATCGCATCGAGGTCAGCGACCTGTCGATCTACTACGGCGACTTCAGGGCGGTCGCCGACGTCACGATGCACATCGAGCCTCGCTCGATCACGGCGTTGATCGGGCCGTCGGGGTGTGGCAAGTCGACGTTCCTCCGCTCGCTCAACCGCATGCACGAGGTGATCGACGGCGGTCGCGTCGAGGGTCACGTGATCCTCAACGGCCAGGATCTCTACGGCAAGGGGGTCGACCCCGTCGCGGTCCGGCGCAAGGTCGGCATGGTCTTCCAGCGCCCGAACCCGTTCCCGACGATGTCGATCTACGACAACGTCATCGCCGGGATGAAGCTCAACTCGCGCCGGCTCAGCAAGTCCGACACCGACGACGTCGTCGAGCAGGCGCTGCGCGGGGCGAACCTCTGGGAGGAGGTCAAGGATCGGCTCGACAAGCCCGGTTCGGGTCTGTCGGGTGGCCAGCAGCAACGTCTGTGCATCGCCCGCGCCACCGCGGTCGAACCCGACGTGCTCCTGATGGACGAGCCGTGCTCGGCCCTCGACCCGATCTCGACCCTCGCGATCGAACAGCTCATGCTCGAGCTCAAGGAGAACTACACGATCGTGATCGTGACCCACAACATGCAGCAGGCAGCTCGCGTCAGCAGCCGCACCGGGTTCTTCAACATCGAGGGCACCGGCAAGCCCGGCCGGCTGATCGAGATCGACGAGACCTCGAAGATCTTCTCGAACCCGGTCGAGCAGGCGACACAGGACTACGTGACCGGACGGTTC
>JAUHYJ010000244.1 GCA_030425785.1 Acidimicrobiia bacterium
GACGGCACCGTCGGCATCATCGCCAACGGCGCCGGCCTCGCGATGTCGACGCTCGATGTGGTCAACCAGGTCGGAGGGTCGGCGGCGAACTTCCTCGACATCGGCGGTGGCGCCAACGCCGACGTCATGGCCAGCGCGCTCGAGGTGATCAACTTCGACGAGAACGTGAAGAGCATCTTCATCAACATCTTCGGTGGCATCACCCGCGGCGAAGAGGTCGCCAAGGGCATCGTCGAGGCGCTCGGTCGCGTCGATCTCAAGGCGCCGATCGTGATCCGTCTCGACGGCACCAATGCCGAGGAGGGTCGTCAGATCCTCGCCGACGCCGGCATCCCCGAGTCCCAGCTGCGCTCCGAGCCGACGATGCTCGACGCCGCCCGAGCCGCGGTCGCGCTGGCCGCAGGAGCCTGATCACCATGGCCATCTTCGTCAACGAGCACACCAAGGTCATCGTCCAGGGGCTCACGGGTGGGCAGGGTCGCTACCACGGCCTCCGCAATCGCGACTACGGCACGCAGGTCGTCGGCGGCGTCACGCCGGGCAAGGGCGGGCAGGACGTCGACGGGATCCCGATCTTCGACTCGGTCGCCGACGCCGTCGCGGCGACGGGTGCGAACGCGTCGTTCGCCGCCGTGCCGCCGAAGTTCGCGCCCGGCGCGATCATCGAGGCGGCCGAGGCCGGCATCGGCTTCGTGGTCTGCATCACCGAGGGCATCCCCGCCCAGGACGAGGCCGTCGTCTACAACCGGCTCGTCCAGGAGTTCCCGAACACCCGGCTGCTCGGCCCGAACTGCCCGGGCATCATCAGCCCCGGCAAGTGCAACATCGGCATCACGGCCGGCGAGATCGCCCAGGAGCCGACGGCCGACGGCCCGAACGTCGGCATCGTCAGCCGCTCCGGCACGCTCACCTACCAGGCGCTGTACGAGCTGAAGCAGAAGGGCATCGGCGTGTCGACCTGCGTCGGCATCGGCGTCGACTGCCTGCGCGAGTTCGAGGCCGACCCCGAGACCCACGCGATCATGATGATCGGCGAGATCGGCGGCTCCGCCGAGGAGGAGGCGGCCGAGTTCATCCAGGCCAACGTCTCCAAGCCGATGTCGGCGTACATCGCCGGCGTGACTGCGCCTCCTGGCAAGAAGATGGGCCACGCCGGCGCCATCGTCTCGGGCGGCAAGGGCACCGCCCAGGGCAAGATGGACGCCCTGTCGGCCGCCGGCGTCAAGGTGGGCCAGAACCCGACCGAAGCCGGCGAGTTGATGGCCGACATCGTCGCCACCCTCTGACCCGTTCCCCGAAAACGCGTGAGGTTTCTGCGCACAGCTCTGCGCAGAAACCTCACGCGTTTCGCGTTCTCGGTGGGGGGTCGGTGGCGAGGTCAGGTGGGTCAGGCCGCTCGGAGGGCGAGGCGCCGGACTCGGATCAGGTCGACGAGCTCGTCGATGGTCGGCGCGAAGGACTCTCGCAGCTCCTGGTCGGTGACGCGATCCACCTGCCACCCGACGCGGCGCAGCTTGCGGTCGCGGCCCTTGTCCCGTTGCGCGTCGAATCGACCACCGTGCCACGTGACGTGATCGATCTCGCCCGCCCACCTGATGTCGGGGAGGGCGCCATCGGGGTGGACGATCGAGCCGTCCGGGAGGCGGATCGGGTGTTGCCGGATCAGGCCGACGAAGCCGCGATCGACGAGCGCCCGGAGTACGTCGACCTCGAGCCCCGACCCCGCAGGCTTCTGCCATGTCGCGCGCTGGCTGAGCACCCGGTTGACACGAGCGAGTCCCGGTCGACCCTGCTGGTTGAGACGGCGGCGCGTCTCCCAGAGCACCGGCACGCCGGCGTGCTGATCGAGGACCCACTCGGTCAGCTTCTCGAATCGCACGTCGTCGAGGTCACGCGCACAGTCGAACCACGTGCGCGGCGGACTTGCCACGCAGATGCCGTCCGGTCGTCGGACGCGGTCGCACGCCTCCAGGACGTTCGTGCGACGGAGCACGACGCCACGCTGGAGCGGTGTCCGATCGTGCGGGACCGCCACGATCGGCTCGTCAGGGCGGAAGACGTGGCGGAACCCCCACAACCGTGCGGCAGCGGGCCCGGTGATCATCGCGTCGGCATCAGCGAGGCACGCAGCTGCGCATCGTGTCTCGAACGTCAGCGGGGCCGTCGTGAACCGGTAGACGCCGGCATGCAGGCGCTCGATCGTCGACGCGGTGACGGCCCGACGAATCGAGTGGTCGCGAACGCCGGCCATGCGGAGTTCATCGAGCGTCACGATGCCGTGACGGCTCGCGACGAGGGACGTGAGTTCCCGGGGGAGATCGAACATGGTTCCTCCGTGAGAGTGTGGCGGCGGGACCATCGTCCGATCTGCCGAGGAACCTACCCGGCCGCCCTCCCGGTGCCCACCCCACCGAGAACGCGTGAGGTCTCTGCGCAAAGCCTTGCGCAGAGACCTCACGCGTTTGGTCGGGGTGGGGCTACGGTCGGGCGACGTGCCGACCGCATTGCTCTCCGTGTACGACAAGACCGGGGTGGCCGAGCTGGCCTCCTCGCTCCACGAACTCGGGTGGGATCTCGTGTCGAGCGGGGGGACCGCTCGCGCGGTCGCCGACGCCGGCGTTCCCGTCACCGACGTCGCCGACTGGACGGGTGTACCCGCCATCCTCGACCACCGAGTGGTCACGCTGCACCCGAAGGTCCACGGCGGGATCCTCGCCGACCCGGCCAACCCCGATCACCAGTCCGACATGGCCGAGTACGGCATCACGCCGATCTCGCTCGTCGTCGCCAACCTGTACCCGTTCGGCAGCGACGGTGATGCATTCGCACATGGCAGCGGTGACCCGGTCGAGCTGATCGACATCGGTGGCCCGGCGATGGTGCGGGCGTCCGCGAAGAACCACGCCCACGTCGCCGTCGTCGTCGATCCGTCCGACTACGACACCGTCGTGACCGACATCCGTGAGCACGGTGAGATCACGCTCGCGACGCGCCGCCGGCTCGCACGTGATGCGTTCGCACACACCGCCGCCTACGACGCCGCGATCGTCACCTGGTTCGACCAGAGCGAGCCCGAACCCGAGCCGCTCCCGCGCACGATCCACGTGGCCCTCGAGCGGGCCGAGATCCTGCGCTACGGCGAGAACCCGCACCAGCAGGGCGCGCGGTACCGCTTCGCCGGCGCCACGAGCTGGTGGGACACGATGACCCAGCACGGCGGCAAGGCGCTGAGCTACCTCAACCTGTACGACACCGAGGCCGCCTGGCGCCTCGTCCATCGCTTCGACGAACCGGCCTGCGTCGTGGTGAAGCACGCCAACCCGTGCGGCGTCGCCATCGGCCGCGACCCGGACGATCCGATCGCCGACGCCTACGTGAAGGCCAACGCCTGCGACCCGGTCAGTGCGTTCGGCGGGATCGTCGCGGTCAACCGGACCGTCACCCGCGCCATGGCCGAGCCGCTCTCGGACGTCTTCACCGAGGTCGTTGTCGCGCCCGGCTACGACGACGATGCACTCGCCGTGCTGCTCGCCAAGAAGAACATGCGGGTCATCACCGCCGAGGCGCCCGCCGAGTGGCCCTACGACCTCAAGCCGCTCGACGGTGGCTACGTCGTGCAGCAGCCCGACCCGGTGTCACTCGACCGATCGGCGTGGCAGGTGGTGACCGAGACCCAGCCGACCGACGAACAGTGGGACGACCTGGTGTTCGCATGGGGCGTCTGCGCTGCCGTGACCTCGAATGCGATCGTCTACGCGAAGGATCGCCAGGCGTACGGCATCGGAGCCGGCCAACAGAACCGCCTCGACTCGGCGCGCATCGCGGCCGAGCGCTCGGCCGGCCGCGCCGAGGGAGGCGTGTGTGCGAGCGACGCCTTCTTCCCGTTCCGCGACGGTCTCGACGCCGCAGCCGCGGCCGGGATCAAGGTGGTCGTCCAACCCGGCGGGAGCGTGCGCGACGACGAGGTGATCGCGGCCGCGAACGAGCACGGCATCGCGATGGTGTTCACCGGCGAGCGCCACTTCCGCCACTGAGCCGGTCACCGGACGGTGTCAGCGCGCCGCCGATCAACCGGCGGGCTTGGCGAGGTCGTCGACGACCTCGGCGCCGGGCAACGCCGCCAGCGATGCCGGCGGCACCAGCAGCTTGCGGTCGCGCGACCCGCCGCCGACGATGACCTGTTCGACGTCCATCACCCGGGCGTCGATCCACAGTGGCATGCCCGCCGGCAGGCCGTACGGCGTCACGCCGCCGATCGTCATCTCGGTCAGGTCGATCGTCTCGTCGGCCGACGCGAACGACGCCTTCTTGACCCCCAGACGCCTGCGGACCGCGCCGTTGACGTCCAATCGGGTCGTGGCGAGCACGAGACAGGCGACGTAGATCCGCGGGTCGCTCTTGCCGACCACGACGATGGCGTTGGCCGACTGATCGAGCCCGAACCCGTACGCCTCGCAGAACGCCGCGGTGTCGGCGAGGTCGGGGTCGCACTCGACGACCTGGTACGGATGGCCGGTCGCTCCGGCGGCGTCGAGCACGGGATCGTTCATGCACGCACGGTACGTCGCGCGGTCGGGATGACCGTGGAACGGGGACACAGCGGGCGATACTGGGGAACGCCATGTCCGATGTCGACATCTCACGCGTGACCCGGCGTGTCAGCGACCAGCTCAGCCAGGTGCCGTACCTGCCCGGGCTCGACGGCATGCGCGCGCTCGCGGTCATCGCCGTGCTCGTGTACCACGCCAACTCGAGCTGGTTGACGGGCGGCTTCCTCGGCGTCGAGGTCTTCTTCGTGATCAGCGGCTACCTGATCACCCTGCTCCTGATGGCCGAGCGCGAACGCACCGGCCGTATCGATCTGGTCGCCTTCTGGGGGCGCCGGGCGCGCCGGCTCCTGCCGGCGCTGTTCACGATGCTGTTCCTGCTGCTGACCTACACCTGGATCTTCGAGTGGGACTCGCTCGGCCGCCTCCGCGGCGACTTCATCTGGGCGATCTTCTACGGCTCGAACTGGTACCAGATCTGGGTCGGCCAGGCCTACGGCGCCGCAGCCGACTTCGCCCCACTCCGCCACCTCTGGAGCCTCGCCGTCGAGGAGCAGTACTACCTGGTCTGGCCGATCGTCATGATGGCCCTCCTGCGTCGCAACGGCACCCGCCAGCTCGGGCTCACGGCGCGCTGGTTGGTGCTGGCGGCACTCGTCGTGTCGGTGGTCACGGCGCTGCTGCACCACAGCGGCACGGTCGGCAGCTGCGCGATCACCCCCGAGGCCTACTGGTCGGTCGGCGAACGCTGCATCTCGAAGCCGAACGCCCTCTACCTGTCGACGATCACCCGCTCGAGCGGACTGCTGCTCGGGTCGGCGTTCGCGATGATGTGGCGGCCGATGGCGATCATGCGGGGGCCGCTGCGCGACGCCGACCGGGTGCTCGACGTCGTCGCCACGCTCGGTGTGGTCATCGTCGCCGCGCTGACCTGGTGGCTCAGCTTCGCGCCCGAGGCGTCCGGCGCCGACCCGTGGCTGTTCCGAGGCGGCTTCCTGCTCACCTCGGTCGCCACGCTGATGATCATCGCCGGGGTGACCCACCCGTACACGCTCACCGCACGATGGCTCGGGTCCCGGCCGCTCGTCTGGGTCGGGCTCCGGTCGTACGGGTTGTACCTGTACTCGTGGCCGATCTATCAGATCATCAAGAGTCCCACCCGCGCCGGTCTGACCGGGACGCAGTTCATCGTCGGCCTGTCGCTGACGGTCGTGGTCACCGAACTCTCCTACCGCTTCGTCGAGACGCCCATCCGCCGCCGCCGGGTCGGCCGTTGGTGGGCGGGGCTGCGCCGTCGACGCGACCCGGTGCCGCGCATGTTGGCCACCGGCGGTGCGATCGGGTGCGTCGCCCTGCTGGCGCTCGGTTCACTGTTCATGTCGCTCGCCGACGTGAACCAGACCGAGCTCGAGGCCCAGGCCGAGCAGAACCAGGACTCCGTGCAGAGCCTCGAGGGGCTGTTGCAGGGGGCGGCGACGACGTCACCGCCCG
>JAUHYJ010000245.1 GCA_030425785.1 Acidimicrobiia bacterium
AGTCGGTCGTGTCGGGTGCTGCCGAAGCTGTGGGTGCCGCCGTCGTCGTGGGCGCATGGAAGTACAACGACCTCTTCGTCAAGATCGCGAGGGAGATCGTCGTCGGGATCGGTCGGCTGTTCGAGCGGTACTACGGCGTTTGACCGTGACGCACCCGGTCGTATAACGACCCCGGACCACCGCTGAGCCGCCTCCCCAGCTCTGGGCTCCGCCCGAGACCGAGTGTTGCGGAACGTGCCTCCGCCGCCAGTGCATCTCTGCGTATCGACCTGCTTCAGACGTCCATCGTCGGTCGTTGACCTCGGCGTTCGCCTCCGAGTTGGCTCCCAAACTGAGCCACTACCGAACACCCGGGTCGCGAACGTGACAGGATGCCGCGCCAGTCACTTGCCATAGCGGTACTGGACCGACGCCCGGTTCGCCAGGTTGCCCACGATCGTGTCGCTGATCATCTGCTGGTGGATCGGATGATCGCGATACGTCACGTAGTCGTCGGCGCTGTCGAAGTCGGCGACCAGCACGTAGTCCCAGTTGCCGTCGGCGAGGCCGGCGTCGTCACCGTGGACGTAGCTGCGGATCTGGCTGATCTGCGACGGCAGCGCATCGAGCGCGGCCCGGACCTGGTCGGCGTAGTCGTCCGGCACGTGATCGGCGAACTCGAACATGACGACGTGACGGAACGGCATGGCTTCCCCTAGCTGTACTGGTCGAGGATCGTGTTCTCGGCGACCTTCTGCAGGGTGTCGCGCACGCTGCCGGCCATCGTCTCGTCGACCCCGTCGACGTCGAGCAAGTCGTCCATCGTCGCCCGCTGCAGCCGAGCGAGACCACCGAACTCGGCGGTGAGCCGGCCGGCGACATCGTCGGGCAGCGTGCTGACGCGCCGCAGCAGCCGCAGCCCACGCGGTGCGATCTCGTCGTCGAGCGCGACATCGCCGAGGTGCATCGTGCTGAGCGCCATGCGGGCATCGAGCACGTCGTCGTCCTGGAAGCGCGCCATCTCGGCCAGCGTGTCGTCGACGTGGCGGTGCGGCGGCAGGTAGTCGGCGATCACCAGGTCGAGCTCGTCGTCGACCTCGCTGTACACCTCGTCGAGCTGCAACCGCAGCAGGCGGGCGTCGATGCCGAGCTCGACGATCATCGTCTCGATCTCGTCGGCGATCCGGTGCACCATCTCGCCACGCTGGACGACGGTGAGCATGTCGCGCACCGTCACCACGTCCTCGATCTCGTGCGCGGTCAGCTTGTTGATCGCGTCGTCGAGCTTGGCCTTGTAGCGCTCGAGCGTCTGCAGCGCCTGGTTGGCGCGGTCGAGCAATGGCCCGACCTCCTGCAGCTGGCGCTTGGTGCCGCCGGCGTACACGTTGATGACGCCCATCTCCTCCGACGCCGAGATCACCGGCACGTCGAGCGACCGGGCGACACGCTCGGCGGTGCGGTGACGCGTGCCCGTCTCGCTGGTGGGCACCGTCGGATCGGGGACGAGGTGGACGTTCGCACGGGCGATCCGGCCACCGTCGTTCGAGATGATGATCGCGCCGTCCATCTTCGCCAGCTCGGACAGGCGCTGCGGGCTGAACGGCGCATCGACGAGGAAGCCACCCGAACAGATCGACAAGACCTCGGGGTCGTCGCACAACACGAGCAGAGCGCCAGCCTTCGACCGGACGATGCGGTCGATGCCGTCGCGCAGTGGCGTGCCCGGGGCGACGCGTGCCAGCGCATTGCGCATCGCCTCATTCGCTCCGCTGTACCGGGTCGGCATGTGGTGATCTTACTCCGCCCTCGCCCGGGCGACCGGTGGGATCAGGACGCCAGCCGAACGAGGTCGGCGACCTCGGCGACGGTGAGGTCGATGACGTCGCTGCGATCGGCCGGCACCCAGGCGTCGTCGCGGCGGACCAGCAGCCGGACGTCGCCGCCTGCGAGGTCGACCTCGAGGTACTCGACGACGCCGTGAGCGGCGTAGAAGTCGAGCTTCTGACCGGGCCGTTCCCCGGGCGAGAGCACCTCGACGACGAGTTCGGCCGTCGCGAGGAACGCCGGCGAGGTGCGCTCGGTGTCGGGCCGGTACACCGCCAGATCGGGCACCCGCGCATCGACCTGGTCGACGCCGATGTTCACCGACTGGGTCGCTCGAACACCGGCAGCCGTTGCACGCGGGTGCAGCAGCACCAGCAGGAGCGTGAGGAACTCGCCGTGTTCAGGAGACGGGCCGGTCACGATCCGGTACACCCCCTGCCACCACTCGTCGAAGCGATCGAGCCCCTGTGCCCGGCGCTGCTCGATCAGCTCGCGCAACGCCGGCACCTGCTCGGTCGTGGCCTGCACCATCACGTCCATACACGGTAACCCCTTCATGAGACCGATGTCGGCGGGCCGGAACGGCCGAGTGATCGTGCGACCGTCAGGCGAGCCCGGCGGCGGCGAGTGCCTCGGGCAGGGTCGCCGCCCGCACCAGCCGGATGCGGTCGTCGGTCGGCTCGGGCGCGGACGCCGGGCCGACCACCCGCCGGAACCCGAGGCGCGCGGCCTCGGCCAGCCGACGCGGCGTGTGCGCGACCTGTCGGATCTCGCCCCCGAGCCCGATCTCGCCGAACGCGACCAGGTCGGGCGGCAACGGCCGATCGGTGATCGCGCTGACGATCGCCAGGCACGCGGCCAGGTCGAGGCCCGGCTCGGCGAGGCGCACCCCGCCGACCGTCGACGCGTACACGTCGTGCTGCGACGTCGGCACCCGCGCCCGCTGCTGCAACACCGCGAGCAGCAGCGCCAACCGGTTGTGGTCGATGCCCTGCGTGGTGCGCCGGGCCGGCACGTTCGGCGGGGCCGGCATGGTGAGCGCCTGCACCTCGACGACGAGCGGCCGCTGCCCGTCGATGGTGGGCGCGACGCACGACCCCGGCACCCCCGTGCGACGGTCGCCGAGGAACAGCTCGCTCGGGTCGGGCACACCGACCAGCCCGTGCCCCGCCATCTCGAACAAACCGAGCTCGTTGGTGGGGCCGAAGCGGTGCTTGGTCGCCCGCAGCAGCCGCAGCGCGTGGTGGCGCTCGCCCTCGAACGCGAGCACGGTGTCGACGATGTGCTCGAGCACCCGGGGCCCGGCGAGCGAGCCCTCCTTGGTGACGTGACCCACCAGGACGATCGGCACGCCCCGCTGCTTGGCCGCGTTGACGAGCTGCTGGGCACAGCCGCGCACCTGCACCACCGAACCCGGCGGTGACCCGAGCGCCGGGTCGTGGACGGTCTGGATCGAGTCGACCACGACGAGGTCGGGACGCGTCTCGTCGATCGCGGCGAGCACGTGGGGGAGCGCCGTCTCGGCGAGCAGCAGCAGGTCGGGGCGCATGGCGTCGAGGCGTTCGGCCCGCAGCCGCACCTGCTGGGCGCTCTCTTCGGCGGTGACGTACAGCGCCGTGCCGGACACCGCAGCGAGGAGTTGGAGCAGGAGCGTGCTCTTGCCGATGCCCGGCTCGCCACCGAGCAGGGTGACCGCACCGGGCACGAAGCCGCCGCCGAGCACCCGATCGAGCTCGCCGATCGTGGTCGCCCTCGGGGCGCACACCTGCGGATCGATCTCGCCGATCGGGGCCGCCGTCGACGCCCGCGGCACCGTCGGCACGGCGGCGACCGCGACCTCTTCGACCAGCGTGTTCCACTGCCCGCAGCCCGAGCACTGCCCCGCCCACTTGGTGTGCGTCGCGCCGCAATCGGTGCAGACGTGTTCGATCCTGCTCTTGGCCATGCCCGCCAGCATGACCGAGGGGTGTCACACCCGTGGCGGATGCTGCGCTCAGCCCCCGGCGAGCTCGATGCTGACCTCCTGGACCACCGTGGCCGTCGAGCCACGGGTTCCGGTGTCGGTGAACGACCCCCGCGCGAGCACGCCCGAGAGCTCGCCCGTCGGCTCGGCCGCGAAACGTCCGTAGCCGTCGCCCTGCGGGTCGACCCGCCCCTGTTCGATGTTGAGGATCTCGTACTCGGAGGAGAAGAACTCGAAGCCGAACTCCTGGCCGCCGCACGACATCTGGATCGGGGCGTCGTCGGCGGCGATGACGATCGCCTTCTCGAGCTCGGCATCGGCGATCGAGCCGTACGGGGCGACGCTCGCGAGGATCTGTGCGCCCATCGTGGCCTGGCCCGGCGTCGTCGCGATGTCGCAGAAATCGAACGACGTCGTCACGTCGTCGACGACGAAGGGCTGGCCCGACGCTCGCCCCGAGAGCACGACGCCGGGGCTGTCGTCGGAGTACCACGTGACGTCATCGAGCGCGATCGGACCGCTGCGCGCCGTCGCCTTCGTCGTGACCGAACCCGCCGGGTCGGACACGGTGACGGTCGGTTGCCAGGTCACCACCACCGATGCGCACGTGCCGACCGCGTCGTCGAGCGCCTCGTACACCTCGGCCGGCGACGTGCCGGCCACAGCGAGCGTCGAGTTGGCCAATCCGGTCGCGACCACGCGCCAGCGCGCCAGCTGGAAGGCGACGTCGATCCCGTCGGAACACTGTGTCGAGATCAGCGGGACGAGCCGCAGCACCGCGTCGGTCCACTGCTCGAAGAGCGTCTGCACGCGATTCACGACCTCGGTGACGACCTCGGGATCGAACGACACGCCCTGGACCGCCTCGAGCACCGCCAGGAGCGATGTCAGCTCGACGGTCGCGACCTCGAGGTCGGGGAGCCCGTCGACGTCTGCGAACTTCGATTCGAGGCTGGCTGTCCACGCTCCCAGCGCCGCGAGGAACAGGTCGAGCGTGGTGTCGTCGGGTCGTGCGAGCAACGCTTCGGCCGCGGTGAAGGTGGCTCCTGCCAGGAACCCGACGCCGTGCTCCGAGACCATCAGCTGGAGCTCGTCGGACGCGAGACCCATGATGCTGAAGTGGGCGACCGGCATCGTCCGGGACGCACCGCCGCGGACCGTCGGCGACAATGCCAGTTCGGTCCCGTCGCCGAGCGCACCCCACCCGACCCAGTCGTCGGTCACGGCGTCGCCGGTGATCGTGAGCGGCGCCGGTCGAAGGAAGGCGATCCCGTCGGGCTCGGCGGCCACGCCGATCAGCTCGGCGCCGTCGATCGCGGGCACGACCCCGGACAGTGGCGTCAGCACGATGTCGACGGGTGTCACCAGGGCCTCGGCGGGGATGTCGAGGGTGTAGGTCGTGCCGTCGGCACCGACCACGTCGATGCTGCCGCCGTCGGGCCCGATGGTCGCCGTGGCCGAACCGTCGGACTCGACCTCGATGTCGGCCGACACCGGCGCCCGGGACAGGAGCGCATCGAGTTGCTCCTCGGGGGTGGCGGCGACCGTCGTGGCCGGGGCGGTGCCGGCGGTCGTGGCGCTCTCGTCGGACGACTCGTCGTCGGACGGTTCGTCGGATGCGCTATCGGCCGCCGTGTCCGGGTCGTCGCTCGCGGTCGGCGCATCCGGCGCCGTGGTGGCGGCCGCCTCGACGCTGCCGGTCGGCGCGTCGTCCTCGCCACCGGAGCACGCCGTCACCACCAACCCCATCACCGCGAGCGCTGCCACCCCGTTCCGCACGCGCGTCGAGTGTAGGCGGGCGGCGATCGGCGTCCCGGCGTGGCGCGGTCCGACCCCGCATCTGCCCTGCTCAGCGGCACGACGACGGTCGGGCCATCTGTTTTTTGTTTGCGTGCTATCTCGATTTTCGCGAGGGTCGTGACATGGCCGTATCGCATCGACATCCGTGCCGTCCGCTCCCATTGGGGCTTGTTGCCGCCGTGGCGGTGGTGCTCGCGTCGGTGGTTGCGGTGGTGATGCCGCCGGCTGATCGGGCGGCCGCTGCGCCGACGTTGGATCTGGTGTCGTTGGTGCCGGCGCGCTTGCTCGAGACGCGCGATGAGCCGGATCAGCAGCCAGTTGCAAGCCACCAGCACCGCGATGAGCGCGGTATCAAACCAGCCGGCGACAACGTAGAACAGGGCGCTGGCCAGCAGCAGCACCGCCGCCGGCCAGCGCGCGTAGCGCGCCACCAACCATGTCGCGAGAAAGAACGCGAAGTAACTGAGAGT
>JAUHYJ010000246.1 GCA_030425785.1 Acidimicrobiia bacterium
CCCAAGGTGCCTCCCTCGTCACGACGACAACACGGTGACACTCGACGAGGAATGCGGCCGGATCCGTCCGGCAAACCGGCGTTCGGCCGCTCGCGATGCGTCAGGAACCAGACGACGACCACGCAGACGACGACATCCGAGGCGACATGACGACGAGGGGACGATGACCAGCGAGCCGCATCCCGCGACCGGTGCCTGGCGCGCCGGTGACCCGCCCGGCGACCGCCGGTTCTTCTCGTTCGCCACCGATCACCCCTTCGCCGTCGAGGACGGCAGCGTCCTGCGCGACGTCACCGTCGCGTACGAGACCTGGGGCACCCTGAACGACGACGCCAGCAATGCGGTGCTGATCTGTCATGCCTGGACCGGCGATTCGCACGCCAGCGGGCGCGCCAAGCCGGGCCATCCGACGCCGGGGTGGTGGGACGACGTCGTCGGACCCGGACGGTACATCGACACCGACCGCTGGTTCGTGGTGTGCAGCAATGTGCTCGGCGGGTGCCAGGGGAGTACCGGACCGGCGTCGCCGCACCCCGACGACGGGCGTCCGTACGGGTCGCGCTTCCCGGTGCTCACCATCCGTGACATGGTGCGCGCCCAGGCGAAGCTCACGGCGCACCTCGGCATCGTCCAGTGGGCCTCGGTCATCGGCGGCTCGATGGGTGGCATGCAGGTGCTCGAGTGGGCGATCACCTACCCCTCACGGGTCCGTTCGATCGTGCCGATCGCGACGTGCATGCAGGCCAGCGCCCAGCAGATCGCATGGGGCACGATCGGGCGGCAGGCGATCCGGCTCGATCCGGGTTGGCGTGGCGGCGACTACTACGACGCTGCGCCGGGGGAGGGGCCGGCCGAGGGGTTGGCGATCGCCCGCCAGGTCGCACAGGTCACGTTCCGCAGCGACAACGCGTTCACCGAGCGCTTCGGGCGCAACCTGACCGACCGGGCGCGCGTCGGTGACACCTTCGGGTTGTGGCAGGAGTTCGAGGTCGAGCGGTACCTGCACTACCACGGCGAGAAGCTCGTGCGTCGCTTCGACGCCAACAGCTACCTCGTGATCGCCAAGGCGATGGACCTGCACGACGTCGGACGCGGTCGCGGCGGTCTCGAAACGGCCATGCGCCGCATCACGATGCCGAACCTGACGATCGGCATCACGAGCGACATCCTCTACCCGGAGTACCAGCAGGTCCAGATGCGCTACATGCTGGGGCTCGCCGGCGCACCGAACGAGTACGTGCAGATCGATTCACCACACGGTCACGACGCGTTCCTCATCCATTTCGACCGGGTGGGTGAGCCGATCGCCGCCTTCCTCGACCGGGTCGACCGCAACGGCTGATGCCCGAGGGCCTCGAAGCCGAGATCTACCGGCGTGCCGCGGACCGTTGCGTCGGGCGGACGATCGCCACGGTTCGGGTCGACGACCGCCAGGCCATGGCGGACGAGCTGCGTGCGGTGCTGCCGGGACGGACGATCGTGGGGACCGGTCGTCGCGGCAAGCTCGTGCTCGTCGCGCTCGCCGACGGTCCCGACGATCCCCGTGACGATCCCCGGATGCTCGGCCTGCACTTCGGCATGACCGGGCGTCTGATCGTCGACGGCGAGGCCGCGATCGACCGGCTCGAGTACGCGAGCGGCCGCGACGACCCAGCCTGGGACCGTTTCGTCGTCGAGTTCACGGACGGCACGACCATGCGGGTGAACGACCCGCGCCGCTGGGCCGTGTTCTCGCTCGACCCGTCGCTCGATCACCTCGGCCCGGACGTCCTCGAGCTCGACGCCGACGTCCTGAGGCCGCGTCTGTCGGGTCGGCGGGCGGCGATCAAGACCGTGCTGCTCGACCAGTCCGTCGTCGCCGGCTACGGCAACATGTGCGTCGACGAGGTGCTGTTCCACGCGGGGACGTGTCCCCTGACGCCGACCGATCAGCTGACCGACGACGCCGTGGACGCCATCGCGGCCGCGACCGCCGAGCATCTCCCTGCGATGCTCGCACGCGGCGGCAGCCACGCCGGCGTGATCGACCCCGAGGTCCGAGCCGAGCTGCCGCCCTGTCCGCGCGACGGTGCACCGCTGCGCCGCGACACGGTCGGTGGTCGCACGACCGTCTGGTGCCCCGTGCATCAGCGCCGGTGAGCTGCCAGACTGAGCGCCAGGCTGAGCGATGGTGGCGATGGACGGGTTGATGCGAGGCGCACGGCGCGCACCGGGGTGCCGGCGGTGCTGACGATCGCCGTCGACGTCGGCGACGCAGACAGCACGCGGACGGTGTGGGCGATCGTCGCCCTGCTGGTCGTCATGGGTCTCGCGCTGGTGATGCTGGCGTTCTGGATCCGGCGCACCACGCGACCCGACCCGGAGTTCCTGGCACCGCTCGAGCTGATGGACGACCGATCGTGGCGGCGCGGCGACGCCGTGTGGCAGCGGCGCCGCCTCGACGAGATCAGGCCGGAGGGCGCGTCCCCGCTCGCTCGCCCGGCCGCCCCGCCGCGACTCGACGAGTCGTTCGATGCGGGGCCCGCCGCGTCCGGGTTCGACGACCTGCACGACGATGTGCACGGTCCGGACGTGGAGCGTGACGAGCACGCCGACCACGATGCCGACGATCGCTCGAACGACGCCGTGGTCGACGACGGAGCGCGGACGCCGACCGAGACGGCGCGGCCGCCGCTCGACCAACTCCCCGAGGGTGATGTCGACGAGTCCGCGCTCCGACGCGCCCTCGAAGAGCTCGATGCCGAGCTCGAACGCGGTGGCGGCGATCGCTGACGACGCACGGGCCGGGTAGGGTCGACGTCATGGCCAATCTCGATCTCGATGCGATGCTCCAGCGCTTCCGCGATCGCGCCCACGCGGTCAAGCAGCGCCCGCTCCCACCGGTGGCGGGCGAGGAACGCCAAGCCTTCATCGCGCAGGCGAAGGTCGACTACCAGGACTTCGCGATCATCGGCGATGCCGAGGCCGAGGTGATCGACGGCGTGCTCACCTTGCGGGTCGATCTGCGCCCCGAGGACGAGCGCAACTGATCGTGTCCGCTCCGGCGGACGCGCTGCTAGATTGTTGCATCGCTACGCGGACGTGGCTCAGTTGGTAGAGCATCACCTTGCCAAGGTGAGGGTCGCGGGTTCGAATCCCGTCGTCCGCTCCACGAAACCCCTGCCCTGCAGGGGTTTCGTCGCGTTCGGGGGTCGGACACCGTCTCGACACGAGGTCGATCCTCGATGGCACCGGCGTGGGACGGGCGACCTGCGAGCCGGTGCCCCGGCATCGTCACGCCCTCCGTGCGGATATCGGTCAAGGGCCGTCGTTGGTCGGCCGATGAAGCGGCATGGATCGACCCGCCACCGTCCCGGATGCGCCGGCCCCGCGGGCCCGGTTGGGCGGGACGACACACCCGGGTGACACGTCGGCCCCGGCCGGGCCCGCGGGGCCACGACCGTCACCGGCGATGACCCCACCGACGATTGCTCGATGGACGACGTGTCCACGGACGATCGCTCGATGGGCGACGGCGAGCCGCCGGCCGACGTGCCGGACGTCGACGACGAACACATCGACCCCGCGCGGTCGGCGCCGGACGCTTCCGAACCGACGGCCGGATCCGTCGCACCGGATGCACCGACGCCGGAGGCGCCGACCGGCTCGGTCTTCGACGTCCCGGCCACGCCTGCGGCGGCGACCGCCGGCCCCGTGGTCAGTGCGCCACCCGTCATTCCGGCTCGCGCCGCCCCGGCACTCGCCGAGACGCCCGCGGCCGAACGAGTCCGCCCCACGTCGACGTCGGTGTCGACGCGCGGCCGACGTCGGCTCACGGTGCGTCCGGTGCTGGTCGGCACGGTGGTACTGGTGACCCTGGCGGCCGCGGCGTGGTGGTGGACCGGACGCTCGTCGTCACCCACCGATGTTGCAGCCGAGTCCGTCGGCGTGGCCGCACCGATCCCGGTCGCGACCCTCGCCGATGACATCCGGGACGCGGACGCCCCCACCCCCGGCGCAGCTCCGTCCGATATCGCCGACCTCGACCTGCCCGCGCCGGTCGAGGCCGTCGACGACGAACCGGCGCCCGAGCCGATCGTCGTCCCGCCGACCGACGGCGCGACCGACGATGTGGCCGACGACGCAGCGGCGGACGATGCAGCCGGTGACGCTGCCACGCCCGTCGACGAGCCGACGGCCACGCCGGCGGTCGTCGACGCGCCCGAGCAACCGGCGCCGGAGCCCGTGGCAGGGGAGCCGTCGACCGACCCAGACGAGGAGCAGCAGGCTGCCGAACCGCCGGTACGGCAGGTGCGGTTGACGACCACGACCGAGCCGTGCCGGTTCGGCGCCAGCTGTCTCGTCGTCGGGTTCGATCTGGTCGGCTTCGACAGCCAACCCGACACGTTCACCTGCGAGTTCGCGAGCGGCTCGCGGTTCGAGTTCGGCTTCTCGAAGCCGTCGGTGCGACGGCGTGCATGACCGGCACCGTCGGCGACTCGATCACGATCGAGGTCGACGGGGTCCGCTCCGAGACCGCCTTCCACTACTAGCCGATCGTCGCACGGCTGTCGGGTCACGAGCCGGCGCCGTCGGCCTGCGAGCATGGCGGCATGAGCCTGCTCGGAACCCGCGTCGTCCGCGTCGAAGACCCCGATCTCCTCACGGTCGGCGGCCGGTACGTCGACGACCTCGCACCCGCCGACGCGCTCCACGCCGTCTTCGTGCGATCCGAGTTCGCACACGGTGTCCTGCGATCGATCGACACGTCGGCGGCACAGGCGATGCCGGGCGTCGAGGCCGTCTTCACCGCGGCCGACCTCGACCTCACGGGCCGTCCGCCGTCGATGCCGATGCTCAACCAGGACATGACCCGCACCTGGCTCGCCGGCGACCGTGTCCGGTACGTCGGCGAACCGATCGCCGTCGTGCTCGCCACGTCGCAGGCCGCCGGCGTCGACGCCGCCGCAGCCGTCGAGGTCGAGATCGAACCGCTCGAGGCCGTCATCGAGCTGACGGCCGCCGAGCGGGGCGAGGTCGTGCTGCACGAGGACGCCGGCACCAACGTCGTGTTCCAGATCCCCGCCGCGGACGACGAGCACCTGTTCGACGGGTGCGACGTCGTCGTCGACCTGTCGTTCCGCAACCAGCGCCTCGCACCGTGCCCGCTCGAACCGCGTGCGGCGATCGCGCGGTGGGAGCGCGCCGGCGACGGCACCGAGCACCTGACCCAGTGGTCGACGACCCAGGGCGCGCACGGCACGCGCGACGGCCTCGCCGCCGCGACCGGCGTCGAGCCCGGCCAGGTCCGCATCATCTGTCCCGACGTCGGCGGCGGTTTCGGTGCCAAGCACGGCGACGACCCGGAGGACGTCGTGGTCGCCCTCGCGGCCCGCCGGCTCGGGCGTCCCGTGCGGTGGGCCGAGACGCGGACCGAGAGCATGCTGGGCCTCGTCCACGGGCGCGCGTGCGAGTTCACCGGCCGGATCGGCGGCACCCGCGACGGCAGGGTGCTGGCCTACCGGATGCACATGCTGCAGGACGGCGGCGCCTATCCCGCGGTCGGCTCGGTCCTGCCGTTCATCACCCGGGTGATGGCGACGGGCGTCTACGACATCGGACGCGTCGACTTCTCGGCCACGTCGGTCGTCACCAACACGGTGCCGGTCGGCGCGTATCGCGGTGCGGGCCGGCCCGAGGCGGCGGCCGCCATCGAGCGGATGATCGACGCCTTCGCTGCCGAGGTCGGCGTCGACGCGTCCGAGGTCCGCCGCACGAACTTCATCCGGCCCGACCAGTTCCCGTTCTCGACCCCGACCGGCGCCGAGATGGACACCGGCGAGTACGCCGCCGCGCTCGATCGGGTACTCGAACACGCCGACTACGGATCGCTCAGGCACGAGCAGGAGCGTCGCCGCTCGACCGATGACGAGCCCTGGCTCGGCATCGGCTGGTCGGCCTACGTCGAGATCGCCAACCCGATGGCGAACCCCGAGTTCGGCTCGGTCGAGGTGTTCCCCGACG
>JAUHYJ010000247.1 GCA_030425785.1 Acidimicrobiia bacterium
CCCGGACCTCGACACCGGGCCCGACGTGTTCGACCTGCGCGGCATCGATCGCGCCGAGGGTGCGCTCGTGGTCGTGCGGCCCGATCAGCACGTGGCCCAGGTCCTGCCGCTCGATGGCTTCGACGAGCTGGTCGCGTTCTTCGATTCGTTCCGACGCTCCTGACCGGGCCAGCGTGTCGGTCGAATCGAGCGATGAGGAGCACGGGCATGAGCGACGAGTTGGCAGGACGGGTGGCGATCGTCACCGGGTCGTCCAGCGGGATCGGTGAGGCGACCGCGCGCCGGTTGGCGGCGCTCGGCGCGTCGGTGGTCGTGAACTCGGCCACGTCGGTCGAGGCCGGCACCGCGGTGGCCGAGTCGCTCGGCGAGCGGGCGATCTACGTGCAGGGCGACATCTCCGACCCCGAGGCGTGTCAGGCACTCATCGACGCGACCGTCGACCGGTTCGGCGGGTTCGACGTCCTCGTCAACAACGCCGGGTGGACGACGGTGGTACCGCACGACGATCTCGACGCACTCACCGACGAGATCTTCCGCAGGACGTTCGAGGTCAACGTCTTCGGCACCTGGGATCTCACCAGGCGCGCGATTCCGGTGCTGCGCGACGCCGACGACCCGTGCATCGTCAACGTGACGTCGATCGCCGGGGTGCGGCCGGTCGGCTCGTCGATGGCCTACGCGATGACGAAGGCGGCGCTCAACCACATGACCGTGTTGCTGGCCAAGTCGTACGGGCCGATCCGCGTGAACGCCGTTGCGCCCGGTCTCGTGGCGACGCCCTGGACGTCGACCTGGGACGCCCAACACGCCAGCGTCGCCGCGGCGGCGCCGCTCGGGCGGTCGGCGACCCCCGACGACTGTGCGGAGGCCGTGCTCGCACTGGTGCGCAACCGCTACACGACCGGAGAGATCTTCGTCGTCGACGGGGGACTCACCCAAACGCTCTGAGGCGTGCCTCGAGGCGCGTCGCCAGGGGTCACCAGCGGGCGAGTGCGGCGACCCCGCCCGTCATCTCGGGCGTCGTCGGCACGACGACGATCGAGGCGCCGGTGTTCATCGCAGCGGCCATGGCGGCGGCGATGCTGGCGTGGTGTTCGTCGACGTCGTCGCTCGACGGCGTCGGTCCGGCGACGAGCAGGGTGTCGACACGGCCCTCGCGCAGCGCTGCCGCGACCTCGTCCGGGTCGGTGAGGCCGTGCTGGTCGCGCAGTCGTTCGAGGACCGCGACCCGGAACCGAGCGTGGCGATCGTCGAGTGCGGTGAGCACCTCGTCGGCGATGCTGTCGGGCTCGCCGGCCTCGACGCGGAGCAGGACGTCGCCGTACTGCGCGGTGAGGTCGTCGTGCAGCATCTGGATCGCACGCACGTCGCCGGCGATGGCGATCAGGACGGGGTCGTGCTGACGCGCGAGCGTGCGGATCACGTCGGCGACGTCGTCGGCGTTGCGTTCCCACGTGTTCTCGGCGCGCTGCTGGAATCGGCGGTGCGACCACCCGCCACCGCGACTGCGATGGATGTGCTCGGTGTCGCCCTCGACCGTCGTGTGGAACGTCGGTTCGCCGGCATCGAAGACCGAGATCGAGGCGCCGGTGCGATCGGTCTCGACCACGATGTGAGGCAGCGTGCGCTGACGATGCTCCATGATCTCCAGGAGGCGAGGGTGTTCGCCAACGGTCACCGCCGGCTCCTTGAGCCCGGTGGAGAGCTCCTCGACCAGGACGGCACCGTCGTCGCGCTGGATGATGACGAATGCGGCGGCCGCACCGTGCTCGAGCGCACCGACCACGATGTCGAGCTGCTCGAGCAGATGGTCGGCCCAGCGACCCTCGAGTTGTCGACGCGCATTGCGCCAGCGCACGTCGAGGGTGTGCTGGCTGTCGGCGCGGTCGCTCGGGGCGGGGAGCAGCACCGTGGCGAAGGGGCCGCCGACCTTGCCGAACTCGGCGAGATCGTCGGGCGGGCTGGGACGTCGCAGCGGTTCGATGTGGTCCATCATATTGATCGGCGAGGACGGGCTCGGGTCGGGCGGCGTCACTGCGACTCCGAATCGGTCACGTGCACCGCGGCCGCCTCGGCCGCTGCCTCGGGGACACGGTCGCCTGCGTCGGCGACCATCTGCTGTTCGTCGTCACGCACGTCCGGGTCGTCGCCGGGCTCGATCAGGCCCGGCGCGGAGGCATCGTCGGCGCGCACACCCCGGTCGGTGTGACGGGCCTCGCGGCTCTCGACGTCGTCGCGGGCGATGACCCCGCCGGCGACGATGTTCGGGTCGTCGACGGCCAACGGCTCGTCGGGTGGGAAGTCGGCGGCCGGGCGCCGTTCGTCACCCACCCGCTCTCCGAGCACACTGGGGTCGAGCTGTTCGGCATGGGACTCGCTCATGGGGACGGCGTACCCGGCTGGGCAGGAGCGCAAACCCCTGTCAGGATGGACTCGTGAGCGAGGCGATCGAGCTGATGATCGAGCCGCGGAAACGGCCCGTCGGTGCGGGCACGGTGCGTCGGCTGCTGCCGTGGCGGCGGCGTCGAATGGTCGGCCCGTTCATCTTCGCCGACGTGATGGGGCCCGAGACGATGGGGCCCGGCGCGGGCATGGACGTCGACGCGCATCCGCACCTGGGTCTGGCGACCGTCACGTACCTCGTGCGCGGGCGGGCCGTCCATCGCGACAGCACCGGCGCCGTGCAGACGATCGAGCCGGGCGCGGTCAACTGGATGACGGCGGGAGCCGGCGTCACCCACACCGAGCGCAGCGTCGACGCGGATCGTGACGAGACGGTCGAGCTGTTCGGCATGCAGACCTGGGTCGCGCTCCCCGACGGCGCCGAGGACGTGCCGGCCGAGTTCGACCACTGCGCCGCCGGCGACGTCGCCATCGCGCACGGGAGCGGCGTTGCGATCAGGGTCGCCGTCGGCACCGGGTTCGGTCTCGAGGCCCCGATCGTCGGCGCGTCGCCGCTGGTGCTGGCCGAGGTGCGGCTGGGCGACGGCGACGTCGTGATCGGCCCCGACCATCCCGAGCGAGCCGTGGTCGTGCTCGACGGCGACGTGTTCCTCGACGGACACCGACTCACCCCGGTCGAGTTGGCCGTACTGCGACGCGGTGCCCGCCCACGACTCACCGGCACCGGAACGGTGATGCTGCTCGGTGGCGAACCGGTCGGGGAGCGACGCATCTGGTGGAACTTCGTCCACTCCGATCCCGAGGTGATCGAGGACGCGAAGCAACGCTGGACCGAGCAGCGGTTCCCCACCGTGCCCGGCGACCACGATCCCTGGGTACCGCTCCCGGGCGCGTGACGCGCCGTGGCGATCGGGTCGGCTACCAGCTGCCGGTGCCGGGCTGGCCCTTGTACGGCCCGACGATCTCGGCGGTGACCCAGCCGCCGTAGAAGCCACCGGCCTGCGGTTGCACGAGCTCGCCGTCGACCCGGCAGTCGATGCGGGCCGGGTAGAACGAGTAGTGACCGGCGATCGCGACGAAGTCGCCGAAGGGGCGGTCGTAGGTCCAGCCGATCGGCTCGTCGGGTTGGTCGGCGAGCGCCCAATAGGTCGCCTCGCCCTTCCACTCGCAGAACGACCGGCCCGCAGCGACGACGAGCCGTTCGACGTCGACGTCGTCGGCCGGGACGTAGAACGTCGGCGGGCTCGCCGTCTCGAGCACCCGTATCGTCCGCACCGACGAGGCCAACGGCGCCTCGACCTGTCCGATCACGACGCGGCGGGTGTCGGGCACGATCGCCGGTGGGCGCGGGTAGTCCCACACGGACTCCTGCCCGGGCCGGGGCTCGACCGCGAAGTCGGGTCGTGCGGCGCCGGTGTTCGCCCAGCCCGATCGGGCCGCGGCGAGCCAGCTGGGGACGTCGCGTTCGTCGCGTTCGCTCACGTGCGCGGTGCGATCGCGTCGCCCGGGAGGTCACCGTCCGGGTAGAGCATCGTCTGGAAGCGGCGCATGCCGGCGAGCCAGCGGTCGCGATCGGCGCCCTTGCGTTCGACGTACGTGGCGACCTCCGGGTGGGGCAACACGAGGAAGCGCTCGTCGCGGATCGCGTCGAGACAGGCCGCGGCGACATCGTCTGCCGACAGCACGCCGTCGCCCGCCGCGACGCCGCCCGCGAGGTCGGTGGTGTCGCCGTCGCGATGGTCGGGGCTGTTCGCGACGATGTTCGTCGCGACCGCTTGCGGGCACAGCACCGACACCCGGATGCCCTGGTGATGATGGCTGACCGAGATCCACTCACCGATCGAGACCGCGGCCGCCTTGGTGACCGAGTAGGCGAGTGAGCCGATCTGGGTGAGCAGCCCTGCCGCGGAGGCGGTGTTGAGCAGGTAGCCCTCGCCGCGGGCGATCATCGACGGCAGCACGGCGCGAGCCGCGTAGACGTGGGCCATGCAGTGCACTTCCCACATGTGCTGGATGGCCTCGTTCGACGTCTCGAGTCCGCCCATCGTGACGTACCCGGCGTTCGATGCGAACAGGTCGATCGGCCCGTGCGCCGACTCGGTGTCGTCGACGAGTTGCCGGATCGCGGCCTCGTCGCGCACGTCGATCGCCACCCCGGTGCCGCCGACGTCGGCGGCGACCCGCTCGGCCTGATCGCCGTGGAGGTCGGCGACGACGACGTGGCGCGCTCCCGCTGCGTTCGCGGCGTGCGCGAGCGCTTCTCCGATACCGGAGCCGCCCCCGGTGATGACCACGACCCTGTCGGCGAGTTCCATGCCCGCCGACGGTAGGCGCGCGGACCCTCCCGGACGAACCCGGCGCGACCGACCGATGGCCCTGGTGACCGCTGCAACGACGTGTCGATCATGGTCGTGTCGACCCGTTTCCGAAGGAGTTCGCATGATCGTGGTGGCTGCCGCCGTTGCGCTCGGCGGGATCGCCCTCATGGTCGTCGGCAGCCAGCGTGCAGTCGACGCAGCGACGGCCCTCGCCGCCAGCTCGCGTCTCCCGCCGTTCTTCGTCGGGATGACCCTGCTCGCGATCGGTACCGATCTGCCCGAGATCGCGAACTCGATCGTCGCGTCGGCGACGGGCCACGGCGATGTCAACGTCGGCGACTCGGTCGGGTCCGCAGCGACCCAGGCGACGTTGGTGCTCGGGCTGCTCCCGATCGTCGGGGGCGCCATCGTCATCCCGCGACGTGGCGTGCTCGTGACGGGTGTCGCGACGACGGTGTCGCTCGGGGTGCTGGCCCTGCTGATCTCCGACGGCATGTTCGGCCGCGTCGATGCCGCGGTGCTGCTCGTGCTCTGGGGCGCGGGATCATGGCTGGTGCTCGGCGAGACCTCCTACGAGCAGCAGATGCCGTTGATGACCGAGGACGTGCGCCGGCGGGACTTGGTCGCCCGCACGATCGCTGCGCTCGCCGTCGTCGCCGGCGGCGCGGTCGCGGCCCTCTGGGGCATCGTCGAGATCGCCGAGCGAGCCGGCCTGCCCGAGTTCCTCGTCGGCTTCTTCCTGGCGTCATTGGGAACGTCACTGCCCGAGCTGGTCTTCAACATCACGGCGATCCGGCGGGGCGAGTCGGCGCTCGCCGTCGGTGACCTGGTCGGGGCATCGTTCCTCGACTCGACCCTGTCGGTCGCGATCGGGCCGCTGTTGTTCCCGACGGCGATCACGGTCGGCGACGTCCGTCCCGGCGTGTGGCTGGCGGCCGGGACGATGGCGCTCGTGACGCTGCTGATCTCGCGCATCCGCCGGCACGACTGGCGGACCGGCGTGATCCTCCTCGGCATGTATGCCGGGCTGGTCCTGATCGTCCTCATCCTGCGCCGCACCCTGTCGGCGGTCGCCATCGCGGCGGGCCTGATCGCGGTGACCGGCGCCTATGTCATTCCGGACGGCTCGATCTTCAATGGCCGCAGCTTCTTTGGCACCCATAGGGTCACCGAGGCGGATGGCCTGCGCTCCTACGCCAACGGCACCACCGTTCATGGCGTTCAGCGCTTGTCGCAACTGGATGCCGCCCGCCCC
>JAUHYJ010000248.1 GCA_030425785.1 Acidimicrobiia bacterium
CGCTCGACGTGGCCGACCTCGCGGCCGTTGCCGCCGCGCTCGGCTGACGGGTCGGTGGGTGCTGGCGTGTTGGACGTGGCCGATCTCGCGGCCGTTGCCGCCGCGCTCGGCTGACGGGTCGGTGGGTGCTGGCGTGTTGGACGTGGCCGATCTCGCGGCCGTTGCCGCCGCGCTCGGCTGACAGGTCGGCGTGCGCGGAGGCCGAACGAAGTCGTCGGTAGCATGGTCGTATGGCGAAGTCGCAGATCCAGAAGCTGATCGAGGCCGGGATGCAGTTCTCCGACGTCTCTCGCAAGCAGGCCGAGTCCATCGTGAACGGTCTCGTGACGAGTGGTGAGGTTCGTCGCAAGGACGCCGAGCAGCTCGTGCAGACCCTGGTCGCGCGCGGCAAGGAGACGTCGGAGCAGATCGCAACGGTCGTCCAGCAGGAGCTTTCGAAGCAGTTCTCGTCGATGAGCGGTCGCTTCGACGAGCTCGAGGCCAACGTCGAGTCGCTGGCGGCACAGGTGCGGTCGATGCTCGGCCAGGCGGCACCGACGGCACCGGAGTCCGCCAAGCCGACGTCGCAGGCCGCGACCAAGAAGAAGGCCGCCACGAAGAAGAAGGCCGCGACGAAGAAGAAGGCCGCGACGAAGAAGAAGGCCGCGACGAAGAAGAAGGCCGCCACGAAGAAGAAGGCCGCCACGAAGAAGAAGGCCGCGACCAAGAAGAAGGCCGCGACCAAGAAGAAGGCCGCCACGAAGAAGAAGGCCGCCACCAAGAAGCAGGCCGCGGCGGTCGGTTCGTCGGGCGTCCGCCAGGTGCGTTCGAGCCGCAACGGCTGACGGCACCGTCCCGCTGCCCGACCGCTGGCCCGGACATGGTGAACCGTCGGCGGCTCGACGCCGAGCTCGTCCGCCGTCAGCTCGCCGCCAGCCGGACCGAGGCGCAGCAGCTCGTCGCGGCCCACCGGGTGCGCGTCAACGGCGCGATCGCCGAGAAGGCCGCCCGCCAGGTCGCTCCCGCCGATCAGCTGCACGTCGAGGGGCCGCCGTCGCCGTACGTCGGTCGGGGGGCGTACAAGCTGGCCGGGGCCCTCGACGACTTCGCCATCGACGTCGCCGGTCGTCGTGCGCTCGACGCAGGCGCGTCGACCGGTGGGTTCACGGACGTCCTGCTGCAGCGGGGTGCTCGTGAGGTGGTCGCCGTCGACGTCGGCCACGGCCAGTTGCACGAGCGGCTGCGCGTCGACCCGCGTGTGGTCAACCTCGAACGCACGAACATCCGCACGATCGACACCGAGACGATCGGCGGCACCGTCGACGTCGTGGTCGGCGACCTGTCGTTCATCTCGCTGCGACTGGTGATCGATCCGCTGGTGTCCGTGTGCGAACCTGGGGCCGTGATCGTGCTGCTGGTCAAGCCACAGTTCGAGGCTGGCCGCGCCGAGGTCAGCCGCGGCCGCGGCGTCGTCACCGACCCGGCCGTCCACGATCGGGTCCGAGCGGAGATCGACGCAGCGATCACCGCTGCGGGCTGCACGGTGCGCGGGTGGACCGAGTCGCCGATCACGGGGGCCGACGGCAACCGGGAGTACCTCGTCCACGCCATCGCGCCGTTGGAGCGCGCATGACCGCCGTCGCGGTCGTCACCCACCACGCCCATCAGCGGGCGTGCGAGCTCGCGCGTGAAGCGATCACCTGGCTGCGTGGCGAAGGGCACGACGCCTGGGTGACGCGCGGCTCCGACGTCGCGGAGCTCGCCGACCTCGCCGACGACCGCCCGCCGGCGACCGCGGACCTGGTGGTCAGTCTCGGTGGCGACGGCACGATGCTCCACGCGGTCCACCAGCTCGACGGAGCAGCGGTGCCCCTGCTCGGGGTCAACCTCGGCCGCCTCGGTTATCTGACGGAGGTCGAAGCCGACTCGGACCAGATGGTCGAGGCGATCGCTCGCTTCTTCTCCGGCGCCGAGGCGGGCCAGTGGACCATCGACGAACGCATGATGCTCGACATCGAGGCCGTCGATGCCTCCGGCGACCACGTCGGCCGGTGGCGCGCGTTGAACGAGGGGGTGGTCGAGAAGCTCGAGTCGGGCCACACCGTTCGGCTGCTCGTCCGGATCGACGGTGAGCCGTTCACGTCGTACGCGGCCGACGGCTTGATCGTCAGCACTCCGACGGGCTCGACGGCCTACTCGCTCTCGGCGCGTGGTCCCGTCGTCTCGCCGAAGCACGCAGCGCTGCTGGTCACACCCGTGGCGCCGCACATGCTGTTCGACCGCAGCCTCGTGCTCGATCCCACCGAATCGATCGAGATCGAGGTGCTGGGGAACCGGGTCGCCTCGGTCGCCGTCGACGGGCGCCCCATGTGCGAGCTGCACGAGGGCGCCGTGGTGACCTGTCGACCGTCGGCCGCGACGGCGCGCTTCGTGCGCCTCGGTGAGCACCACTACCACCAGGTCCTGAAGGTCAAGTTCGGCCTGACGGATCGATGACGTCGTCGATGTCCGCGGTGCGACCGTGGACCGCCGTCGTACACCTGTTCGGAATTGTCACACCGGTCGTGTAGAACTGGGGCATGCTCGTCGAGCTGCACATCGAGAATCTGGGCGTGATCGAGCGGGCCGAGCTCTCGTTCGGTCCCGGCATGACCGCGCTGACCGGCGAGACGGGCGCCGGCAAGACGATGCTGGTCGAGGCGATCGAACTCCTCGTCGGTGGTCGGGCAGATGCGGCGATCGTGCGCCCCGGCGCCGCCGAGGCACGCGTCGACGGTCGCTTCGAGGTCGAACGCGACGGCGAGCCCCACGAGATCGTGCTCAGCCGCGTCGTTCCGGCCGATGGCCGGTCGCGCGCCTACGTGAACGGTCGACCGGCCACCGCGGCCACGCTCGCCGACGAGGCGGGGCCCCTCGTCGACCTGTACGGGCAGCACGCGCATCAGCGCTTGCTGGCGCCGGTCGCGCAGCGTCATGCACTCGACCGGTTCGGCGGCGTCGATCTCGCGCCGCTACGCGCGGCACGCCAGCGCGTCACCGAGCTCGAGGCTGAGCTCGCGACGCTCGGTGGCGACGAGCGGGCGCGGGCCCGCGAGATCGATCTGCTGCGTTATCAGGTCGACGAGCTCGACGCCGCCGGCATCGACGACGCCGACGAGGACGCGCGGCTCGCCGTCGAAGAAGCCACGCTCGCCGACGCGCAGGGCCACCGCACGGCCCACGCCGAGGCCCACGAGCTACTCCGAGGTGACGACGGCGTCGACGAGCGGTTGCGGCTGGTGCTCAAGGCGCTCGACGGCCGGGCGCCGTTCGAGTCGACCGCGACGCGGCTCGCCGCGGTCCAGTCCGAGCTCGACGACGTCGCCCACGAGCTGCGCGCCGTCACCGAGGCGATCGAGGACGACCCCGGTCGCCTGGCGGTCATCCGCGAGCGCCGGCAGCTCCTGGTCGACCTCAGGCGCAAGTACGGCGAGTCGGTCGACGAGGTCATGGCGTTCCACCGCGAGGCCGCCGAGCGCCTCCGCGAACTGCTCGACTACGACCGCCGGGCCGCGGAGCTCGACGGTGACCTGACGGCGGCGGCGATCGCGGTCGCACGCGCCGCGGCCGACGTCCGGGCCGCCCGCGCTGCCGCTGCGCCGTTGCTGGCGGCCGACATCGAAGCCCGGCTGCGTGGGCTCGCCCTGCCCGATGCGGCGGTGGCGATCGAGGTCGGGGACGCCGACGGCGACCCCGCCGGCGACGCCGTGCAGTTCTTGTTCTCGGCCAACCCGGGCTCGCCGCTGCTGCCCCTGCAGCGGGTCGCGTCCGGCGGCGAACTCGCCCGCACGATGTTGGCGGTCCGCTTGGCGTTGAGCGATCACGGCGGCACCGATGACGACGACGTGGTGGGCACGCTGGTGTTCGACGAGGTCGACGCCGGCATCGGTGGCACGGCGGCGAACGCGGTCGGTGCGGCGCTGGCCGACCTCGGCCGACGGCATCAGGTGCTCGTCGTCACCCACCTCGCGCAGGTCGGTGGCCGGGCCGGTCACCAGTACGTGGTCGCCAAGCGGAGCGTCGGTGGGCGCACCACGGCGACGGTTGCCGAGGTGACGGGCGACGATCGTGTCTCGGAGATCGCGCGCATGCTCACGGGGTCGGCCACCGACGCAGCGCTCGAGCATGCGCGCGAGCTCCTCGACGGGTCGGCGACGGAGCCATCGGTGAGGGAGCGATCGTGACGCGCGCGGCGGTCCTCGATCGTCTGGCGGCGCAGTGGGACGACGGTTCGTTCCTGTCCGACCTGGCGCGCCGGGTGTCCATCCCGACCGAGAGCCAACGGCCCGAACGCGCGGCGGAGATCCACCGCTACCTCGACGTCGAGCTGCGGGGCGCGTTCGAGGAGCTCGGCTGCACCGTCGACCTGTTCGAACAGCTCGACGACGCCGGGGGCGAGCGTCCGTTCCTCGTCGCCCGGCGCCACGAGTCCCCGGATCGACCGACGGTGCTGATGTACGGGCATGCCGACGTCGTGCTCGGCCACGAGGGCCGGTGGGCCGCCGACCGCAGTCCGTGGACGCTCGAGCAGGTCGGCGACCGCGTCTACGGGCGTGGTACCGCCGACAACAAGGGCCAGCACTCGGTCAACATCGCGGCCCTGGCGGCCGTCCTCGCCGTCCGTGGCGAGCTCGGGTTCAACCTCACGTTCCTCGTCGAGGCAGGGGAGGAGATCGGCTCACCCGGCCTCCACGCCTTCGTGCGCGAGCATCGTGGTCTCCTCGCCGCCGACGTGCTGCTCGCGTCCGACGGCCCGCGGTGGGCGCCCGATCGCCCGACGCTGTTCGGAGGCGCTCGCGGAGCGCTCAACCTCGAGCTCGAGGTCGCCCTGCGCTCCGGTGCGCACCACTCGGGCAATTGGGGAGGGCTGCTCGCGAACCCTGGCGTCGTGCTCGCCAACGCGCTCGCCTCGATCATCGACGAGCACGGTCGGGTTCGTGTGCCGGCGCTGCTGCCGGATGCCATCCCGGCATCGGTCCGCCAGGCGCTCGCCGACTGCCCGGTCACGAGCGACGATCCCGAGATCGACCCCGACTGGGGCGAGCCCGGCCTCACGCCGACCGAGCGCGTCATCGCCTGGAACACGTTCGAGGTGCTCGCCTTCCGCACCGGTGACCCCGAACGCCCGGTGGGTGCGATCCCGCCGACGGCGGTCGCGCATTGCCAGGTCCGCTACACGGCCGACACCGACCCGGCGACGTTCGTCCCCGCGCTGCGGTCCCACCTCGATCGGCACGGGTTCGACCGCGTCGGCGTGCGCGCTGCCGCCGACACGCCGACCTGGGCGGCGACCCGGCTCGACCCCGACGACCCGTGGGTGCGCTGGGCGGCGGCGTCGATCGCACGCACCACGGGTGCACCGCCGGCGATCCTGCCCAATCTCGGCGGATCGCTGCCGAACGACGCGTTCGCGCTCGACCTCGGGCTTCCGACCGTGTGGGTGCCGCACTCGTACGCATCCTGCTCGCAGCACGCCCCCGACGAGCACGCCCTCGCGTCGATCCTGCGCGAGGGGCTGGCCGTGATGGGGGGTCTGCTGTGGGACCTCGGCGAGGGTCCGGTACCGGAATTCGTCCCCACCGGGAGCACCTGATCCGCGCGCGGCGGGCGGTCCGCGAGATATGGTGAGGTTCCGTCGTGCGCTCGCCCGACACGAGCCAGTCTGACGGAGGTTTCCCCACATGCCGAAGCACATCTTCGTGACCGGAGGGGTGGCCAGCTCGCTCGGCAAGGGCCTGACCGCGAGTTCCCTCGGACGGCTCTTGAAGTTGCGCGGCCTGCGGGTGACCCTGCAGAAGCTCGACCCGTACATCAACGTCGACCCGGGCACGATGAACCCGTTCGAGCACGGCGAGGTGTTCGTCACCGACGACGGCGGCGAGACCGACCTGGACCTGGGTCACTACGAGCGCTTCATCGACGAGCCGCTGTCGCGGGACTCCAACGCCACCACCGG
>JAUHYJ010000249.1 GCA_030425785.1 Acidimicrobiia bacterium
TGGCTCGCCCGCCGGAGGCGCGAGCACGAACGACCCGGACACGTCATCGCGTTCCTCGATGTCGGTCACCGACCAGTCGGCCGCACCGGCGCGGATCTGTGGCAGCAGCCCCACGAAGGCGTCGTAGGGCACGTCAGCCCGGAACACCGGCGCCAACCGGCCCTCGTACTCGGCCGTCGTCGGATCGGCGCCGTTCAGCACATCGACGAACCAGTCGACCTGTGCGTCCAGGTCGACGGCCGAGTCGGTCGTCGGGGCAGTCGTCACGGCCGGTGCCGCCGTCGTCGGCGACGTGGACGACGCCGGCGACGCGGGCACACTCGTCGGCGGACGACCGGCGGTCGACGAGGTGAGGATCGCCGGAGCGGTGGTCGTCGGGAGGGACGAGCCGCCGGCGCCGCTGCAGCCCGCTACGGCGAGTACCGCCGCGACGGGAGCGGCACGGAGCAGCGCGGGCATGGCGACATCCTCCCACCCCGCGCGAAGTGCGCGCGGGCGCGCCGAATGGGTCGGATTCGCTCAGTCGAGGCGATCGACGTACTCGACGCCCATCTCGATGAGCTGGTCGCGCAGGCCATAGAAGTCGACGCCGAGCTCGCCGGCCTCGAGCTTGGCCCGGGTGCCGGCCTCCTTGGCCAACCTCGCCTCGGACTGCTCGAGCGCCCACTCGGCCTGCCGGCGCGGCACCACGACGACACCGTCGTCGTCGGCGCAGATCACGTCACCGGGTTCGATGATCACGCCGCCGATCGAGACCGGCACGTTGACCGAGCCCGGGGTGGACTTGACGGCGCCCTGGATGCCGACGTGGCGACTCCAGACCGGGAACCCCATCTCGCGCAGGTCGGCGGTGTCGCGCACGCCGGCGTCGTTGACGAGGCCGCGGACGCCGTGCGCCATCAGCGACGTGGCGAGCAGATCACCGAAACCGCCGTGCGTCGACGGGGCCGTGTACGCGACGACGAGCACGTCGCCGGGGCGGCACACCTCGACCGCAGCGTGGATCATGATGTTGTCGCCGGGGTGGCTCAGCACCGTGACCGCCGAACCGGCGATCTTCGTGCCCTGCTGGATCGGCGTCAGCTCGACCCCGAGGAACCCGACCCGACCCTGGGCCTCGTGCACCGACGCGGTACCGATCTCGCCGAGCCGGTCGACGACGGCGTGGTCGGCGCGCTCGATCTCACGGACGATGACGTGGCGGTTCATGAGTCGGCCTTTCCGGGCAGCCGCAGCCGCGGGTACACCCGCTGGACGTTGCCCTCGAAGATCTGGGTGCGCTGCTGGTCGGTGAGGGCGGCACGGTCGATGTACTTCTTGGTGTCGTCGTAGTACTCGCCGGTGTCGGGGTTGAGCCCCTTCACGGCGCCGACCATCTCCGACGCGAACAGGATGTTCTCGGTCGGCACCACATCGACGAGGAGGTCGATGCCGGGCTGGTGGTACACGCACGTGTCGAAGAACACGTTGTCCATCAGCTCGTCGACGAGCATCCAGCCGTTCTTCTGGTTCTCCTCGGCCATGCCCTTGAAGCGACCCCAGTGGTACGGCACCGCGCCGCCACCGTGCGGGATCACCCACCGCATGTCGGGGAAGTCGCGGAAGACACCCGACGTGAGCGCCTGCATGAACGCCGTCGTGTCGGCGCCGAGGTAGTGCGAACCGGTCGAGTGGAAGTGGTCGTTGCACGTCGCCGACACGTGGATCATCGCGGGCACGTCGAGCTCGCACATCGCCTCGTACAGCGGTCGGAACGCGGGGTCGTACATCGTCGGCCCGTTCCACCAGCCACCCGACGGGTCGGGGTTGAGGTTGCAGCCGACGAACCCCATCTCGTCGACACAACGCCGCAGTTCGGCCACCGCATTCGCGATGCCGGCCTCGGGGTCGGACGGCGTCTGCGGGAGCTGACATACGGGCGCGAACCGGTCGGGATACAGGTCGCAGATCCGCCGGATCAGGTCGTTGCACTGCTGCGACCAGAACTTCGAGGTGTGCTGGTTGCCGATGTGGTGCCCCATCCACGACGCACGCGGCGAGAAGATGCAGAAGTCGATGCCGCGCTCGTGCTGGAGACGCAACTGGTTCGGTTCGAGGCTCTCGCGCAGCGCGTCGTCGGAGATCGAGATCGTGCCGCGCTCACCCACGTGCGCCGGGTCGTCGGCCAGCGCCTCCTTCTGGGCGTCGCGATACTCGCCGAGCTGTGGTGGCGCGGTCGTGTAGTGACCGTGGCAGTCGACGATCACGGGCGCACCCCGTTCGCGAGCAGGAACTCGAGCGTGCGGCCGAGCGCGATCGCCGCCGACAGCGGATGATGCGACGCGCGCGCATCGCAGCTGAAGCCGTGCTGCGCGCCCTCGTACACGTGGATCGGCACGTCGGGATGGGCCTCGCCGATCTCGGCGACCTGGTCGAGCGGGATCGCATGATCGAGCTCGCCGAAGTGCAGCATGACCGGAGCCTGCGGCGTCCGATCTCGCGCCGCGTGGATCTGGCCGCCGTAGTAGCCGACGGCTGCGGCGACCGGCAGGTCGACCGCCGCGTGCCACGCGATGCTGCCGCCGAAGCAGTACCCGACGACGGCGACCGGCCCGGTGCCGGCGACGTGCTGGACGGTCGCCGTGACGTCGCGCATCACCGGCTCACCGGCGATCTGCATGGCCAGCTCGCGACCGCGGGCGATCCCGGCCTCGTCGTAGTCGAGCTCGACACCCGGTTCGACCCGGTCGAAGATCGCCGGCGCGATCGCCCGGTACCCGAACGAGGCGTACCGGTCGACGACCGATCGGATGTGGTCGTTGACGCCGAAGATCTCCTGCACGATCACGACCGACGCCGACGCCCCGTCGGGCGCCACCTCGTAGGCCGTGAACTCGGTGCCGTCGGCCGCGGTCAACTGGGTCACCGTGCTGTTCACGTCTGCTGTCTCTCCCGGATTGTCGACAATCGCGACAGCTTGTCATACTGGGCCGATGCAGACACAGGTGGCGATCGTCGGTGCGGGGCCAGCCGGATCGCTCCTCGCGCTCCTGCTCCACCAGGCCGGCATCGAGGTCGTCGTGGTCGAGCGGCAGTCCCGCGACTACGTCCTGTCACGCATCCGCGCCGGCGTGCTCGAGAACGGCACGGTCGAGCTCCTGCGCTCGGCCGGGGTCGGTGCCCGTCTCGACGCCGAGGGACACGTCCACACCGAGACCGGCATCGCCTACCGCGCCGAGGAGATCTTCTACTTCGACATCGGCAAGTACGCCGGGTCGCAGTTCGTCTCGTACGGCCAGACCGAGGTGCAGAAGGACCTGTACGAAGCGCTCGACGCGGCCGGCGTGCCGATCCTGTTCGAAGCCGACGACGCCGCGATCCACGAACCGACCGGCGAGCACCCCTACGTCACCTGCGTCCACGGCGGCGAGCAGGTCCGGATCGACGCCAATCAGGTGGTCGGCTGCGACGGGTTCCACGGTCCGTCGAAGGACGCGATCCCCCACCTGCGCCGCTACGAGAAGACCTACCCGTTCGGTTGGCTCGGCATCCTGTCCGAGACGCCGCCGCTCGAGCATCTCATCTATGCGAACAGCGAGCGCGGTTTCGCCCTGTGTTCGCAGCGCAACCCGATGCTCAGCCGGTACTACGTGCAGTGCCCGCTCGACGACACCGTCGACGACTGGAGCGACGACCGTTTCTGGAGCGAGCTGATGGCACGCCTGCCCCAGCACGTCGGCGACGAGATCGTCACCGGCCCCTCGATCGAGAAGTCGATCGCCCCGCTGCGCAGCTTCGTCGCCGAACCGATGCGCCACGGCAATCTCTTCCTCGCCGGCGACGCCGCGCACATCGTGCCGCCGACGGGCGCCAAGGGCCTCAACCTGGCGGTCTCGGACGTGTTCTACCTGTCGCGCGGGCTCGTCCGGCACTACCACGACGGCGACGACCACTACCTGGACACGTACTCCGACATGGCGCTCCGACGCGTCTGGGCGTCGGTCCGGTTCTCGTGGTGGCTGACGTCGCTGCTGCACCGGTTCCCCGACCAGACCGAGATCGACCAGCGCCTCCAAGAGGCCGAACTGGCGCTGATCCAGACCTCCGATCGCGCCCAGGCGCTGCTGTGCGAGCAGTACGCCGGCATGCCGTTCGAGTCCTGACCCGGGCCCCGTCGGCCGCCGACGGTCCCCCGGTCCACGCCACCGCGACCACTACCCTCACCGCCGATGCGCATCTCCTGCCCCCGCCAACCGGACGGCGAACGCCGTGTTGCGCTGACACCCGACGTCGTGACGAAGCTCGTCGCGGCCGGTCACACCGTGCACGTCGCGCCCGGCGCCGGCGAGCAGGCCGGCTTCCCGGACGCCGCGTACACCGACGCGGGCGCCGACGTCGGTCCGTCGGAGGCCGCCGTCGATCTCACCGTGACGGTGGTCGATCCGGGCGGCGCCCCCACCGGTGCCCTGCTCGGGCTGCTCGACCCGTTCGTCGCCACCGACCGAATGGCCGGGCTGGCGGCGGCCGGGACCACCGTCTTCGCGTTCGAGGCCGTCCCCCGCACGACGCGAGCCCAGGTCGTCGACGCGCTGTCGTCCCAGGCCACCGCCGCCGGCTACCAGGCGGTGCTCGTGGGCGCCGAGGCATCCGACCGCTTCTTCCCGATGCTCACCACCGCGGCGGGGACGATCCGTCCGGCCAAGGTCGTCGTCCTCGGCGCCGGGGTCGCCGGCCTGCAGGCGATCGCGACCGCGCGTCGGCTCGGGGCCGTCGTCTCCGCGTTCGACGTGCGCGCCGCTGCGGCCGAACAGGTCGAGAGCCTCGGCGCCCGCTTCATCACCCTCGACGACGAGCCGACGGACGCGTCCGACGCCGGCGGCTACGCCACGCAGCTCGCCGACGACGCGCAACAGCGGATCATCGACGGTCTCCGGCCCCACCTGGCCGACGCGGACGTCATCGTCTCGACCGCGGCGATTCCGGGCCGACCCGCACCCAAGCTCGTCGACGACACCAGCCTGACCGCGATGCGGCGTGGGGCCGTCGTCGTCGACCTGGCGGCGGCGACCGGCGGCAACACGACCCGCACCGAGCCGGGCGTCCGGGTCGTCCACGACGGCGTGGTGCTGATCGGTGACACCGATCTCGTCGGCGGCGTCGCGGCCGACGCGAGCCGGATGTACGCCAAGAACGTCGCCGCGTTCGTCGAGCTGCTGGCCGGTGACGACGGTGCCTACGCCCCCGACTGGGAGGACGACATCGTCGCCGGGTCGTGCATCGCCCGCGACGGCCGACTCGTCCACCCCCGACTCGCCCCGACACCGACGTGAGGAACGCATCGACATGAGGAAGCCCGCATGAGCGCTCTGCTCATCCCCATCACCGTGTTCGTCCTGGCCGCCTTCGTCGGCTTCGAGGTCATCACCAAGGTGCCGCCGACGCTGCACACGCCGCTCATGTCCGGCTCGAACGCGATCTCCGGTATCTCGATCATCGGGGCGATCGTCGCCGCCGGACACGGCTCGGGCACGCTCGGCGCCGTCCTCGGCTTCGCCGCCGTGGTCTTCGCGACCGTGAACGTCGTCGGCGGGTTCCTGGTCACCGACCGCATGCTGAAGATGTTCAAACGGGACAAGCAGTGAACACCACGCTGGCCGGGTTCCTGTACCTCATCGCCGCCGTCCTGTTCATCGTCGGGCTGAAGCGGCTGTCGTCGCCGGCGACGGCCGCCCGCGGCAACCAGCTCTCGGCCGTCGGCATGCTCATCGCGATCGTCGTGACCCTGCTCGACCAGCAGGTGGTCGAGTACGGCGTCGTCGTCGCCGGGCTCGTCGTCGGGGCAGCGCTCGGCGCCCTCCTCGCGATCAAGGTCGAGATGACGTCGATGCCGGAGCTCGTGGCCGCGTTCAACGGGTTCGGCGGTGGCGCCTCGGCGCTCGTCGCCGTCGCCGAGCTGCTGCGGGCCGACGACGCCCCCACCCGCACACTCGTCT
>JAUHYJ010000250.1 GCA_030425785.1 Acidimicrobiia bacterium
GGCCCGGCGCTCGGCATGGCGATCATCGCGACGCACCCGCCGACGGCGCTCGTCGACATCGTCGCGAACCAGGACGTCGCCGCGCTCACGCTGGTGCCCGGCGTCGGCAAGAAGACCGCCGAGCGGTTGCTCGTCGAGCTGAAGGAGAAGCTGTCCGTGCCCGTTCTCGAGGGCGCCGGGTCGCCCGCGGGTGGCGGGTCGTCCGTCGTGGCCGACGTGCGCGAGGCGCTCGCCGGGCTCGGGTACGGCGACACCGAGATCCGCGACACGCTCCGCGAGCTGCCCGCCGCCGACGACGCGGCCACGCTGCTGCGCGACGCCCTGAAGGCACTGGGGGCACGCCGTGCGTGACGAGTTCACCGACCCCGGCGTCACAGGCAACACGGAGGAGACCGTCGAGGCGGGGCTCCGGCCGCGTGCGCTCGACGAGTTCGTCGGCCAGCGCGAGCTGAAAGAGCACCTCTCGATCGTGCTCGAGGCGGCCCGCCAGCGCGGCCAGTCGGTCGACCACCTGTTGTTCGCCGGCCCGCCCGGACTCGGCAAGACCACGCTCGCGGGCATCGTCGCCGCCGAGATGGGTTCGCACCTCCACGTCACCTCCGGTCCGGCGCTCGAACGCGCCGGCGACCTGGCCGCGATCCTCACCAAGCTCGAGGACGGCGACGTGTTGTTCGTCGACGAGATCCACCGGTTGTCGCGCGCCGTCGAGGAGATCCTGTATCCCGCGATGGAGGACTTCCAGCTCGACATCGTCGTCGGCAAGGGCCCGGCGGCGTCGAGCATCCGGCTCACCATGCCGCCGTTCACGCTCGTCGGCGCCACGACCCGCACCGGCATGATCACGGGGCCCCTGCGCGATCGCTTCGGCCTCGTCGCCCGGCTCGACTACTACGACGACGACGAGCTGCAACAGATCGTCGTGCGCGCGGCGGGGATCCTCGACGTCGTCATCGACGACGAGGGCGCGTGGGAGATCGCGCGCCGGTCGCGCGGTACGCCACGCATCGCCAACCGTCTCCTGCGTCGCGTCCGCGACTTCGCCGAGGTGCGCCACGACGGCTCGATCACGTCGGCGATCGCACGTGAGGGGCTCAAGCTGTTCGGCGTCGACGACCTCGGCCTCGACAAGGTCGACCGGGCGATCCTGTCGGCGATGTGCGACCAGTTCAACGGCGGCCCGGTCGGGTTGTCGACCGTCGCGATCAGCGTCGGCGAGCAGCCCGACACCGTCGAGGACGTGTACGAGCCGTTCCTCATCCAGCAGGGCATGATCGCTCGCACACCGCGTGGGCGCGTGGCGATGCCAGCCGCGTACCGTCACCTCGGCCTCACGCCGCCGTCGTCGGCGCCGGGCCAACCCGGCCTCTTCGACGGCTGACCTCGATGCGCACCGCCGACCGGGACCTCCTCGTCCGTCACGTCGACGGTGGCGTCGGCGACGTCTGCCGGTCGATCCTCGCCGAGCTCCCGGCGTGGTTCGGGATCCCCGAGGCCAACGACGACTACGCCGCGCACGCCGACGCCCATGCCGGGGTCGTCGCCGAGATCGACGGCGAGCCGGTCGGCATCACGACCGTGCTACGTCACGGCCCGAGCAGCGCCGAGATCTACCTGATGGCCGTCCGCCCGGCCGTCCATCGCCGTGGTGTGGGCACGGCGATGTTGGAGGTCGTCGAGGCCGAGCTGGCCGACGACGGCGTCGACTTCCTCCAGGTCAAGACGCTCAGCCCGGCCCATCCGGACCCGGGGTACGCCTTGACGCGGAAGTTCTACCTCGCGGCCGGGTTCGTGGTGCTCGAGGAGTTCCCCCACCTGTGGGGCGACGCCAACCCCGCCCTCCAACTCGTCAAGACGGTCGGCCGTCGACCTCGGTCGTGATGCCGTCGGCCAGGAAGCACAGATGACCGGCGATCCTGATCGTGTCGTCGAACGGAGCGTGGTACGACCACGCCACGTCGGCCACGTCGGGCAGGCTGTGGTACGACGCGTCGCCCTTGTAGGGGCAGTGCGACGTGGTCGTCGACGAGACGAGCGGGGCCGAGACGTCGGCGGCGGGGAGATACCAGCGGTTGGGCAGGCCGGTCTCGGACACGACCATCGGCCGCCTGCTCTCCGCGAGCACCTCGTCCCCACGGCGCACCACGACGTGTGCGCTCGACCGTCGGACGTCGACGCGGTGGTACGGGTCGCGCAGGTGCCCGGCCACCGGCTCGTCCTCGTCGAACCAGGCGTCGAAACGGTCCCAGTAGACGCCGACGTGGTCGGCGAGCCATTCGACCCCCTCGATCGGCTGTTCGTACCCCCACACGGCGTTCTCGCCCGTGCGGTCCTCGGTCACGATCGACCAGTAGGAAGCGTCGCCCTTGAACGGGCAATGGGTCGAGTGGTCGGTGCGCCGCAGGACCGTCATGTCGACGTCGGCGGTGGGCACGTACAGCGCCGGGAGCAGGTTCGACTCGTGGAGCAATCGTGCGCGTCGGGTGTCGATCACGACCCGGCCGTCGAACACGCCCCGCACTCGGCGGGGGAAGTGCCCGAACAGGAGCCGGTGTCGCGGGCCGTCGATCGAGTAGTTGACGTCGGCAGGGCCGGACGAGGCGAGCGGACCATCGGACAGGGTGAGCGTCATGACGGTGGATATCCGCCAGGACCGCGATCGATTCCCGAGGCGATCCGGCGTCCGGTTCGTGGCACGCGAGTCGCGCGATGACCGCCCGTGCGTTCGACCTGGCCGTCAAGGCGGCCCTGGCCGTTGCGTTCGCGGTCGCGATCATCGCTGCCCCCGACGTCGTCGACGGCAAGAACATGGCGGCCCGTGCGCCCATCTTCCTGGCACCCGCAGTCCTCGTGCCAGTCCTGGCTCGCGTCCGCGACTGGCGCCCGTACCCGTACCTGGCCGACGCCTTGCTCTCGCTGCCGCTCCTGCTCGACACGCTCGGCAACTTGCTCGGGTTCTACGACCGTTTCGAGGCCACCGACGACGTCCTGCACTTCGTCAACTGGGTGTTCCTGGTGATGGCCTTCCACGCCTTCCGGTATCGCAATGTGTTCGACCACCGGGACGCCGTGCTGCTCGGGTACGGGTTCGGGGCGGTGGCGATCATCGGGTGGGAGGCGTTCGAGTGGCTGATCTCCGACGCCGGACCCTTCGCCGGCGACGTGCCGGATGCGCTCAGCCTCACCTACGGCGACACCGTCGGCGACCTGGTGATCTCCTCCACCGGTGGTCTCGTCGGCTCGCTCGTCGGCCGCCGCTGGCTCGCTGAGCACGCGTGGTCCCGCGCCTCGGGCCGCTGACGTCGCGCCGAGGTGGCGGCGGCGCGTACCGTGGCGCGCCATGGAACTGCACGAGTTGTCGGCGCGGGCGCTGGGGGAGCGGGTCGCCGCCCGTGATGTCTCGCCGGTGGAGGTGGTCGAACATCTCCTCGACCGCATCGAACGGCTGAACCCCTCACTGCACGCGTTCGTGTCGACCACGCCCGAGCGGGCCCGCAGCGAGGCGGAACGGGCCGAGCGCGAGATCATGGCCGGCGACGTGCGCGGGCCGTTGCACGGTGTGCCGTATGCGGCCAAGGACCTGTTCGACGTCGCGGATGAGCCGACCGGCGCCGGCACGTCGCTGCGGTCGGGGCATCGCGCCGCTTCCGACGCGCGGGTGATCGAGCTCGCGACCGAGGCGGGAATGGTGCTGATCGGCAAGACGCACACCGTCCAGTTCGCGTACGGCGGCGTCGGCATCAACCACGACACCGGCACGCCGCGCAACCCACACTTCGACGAGCCGCACGTGCCCGGCGGCTCGAGCAGCGGATCGGGTGTCGCCGTCGCCGCCCACCTCGTCCCGCTCGCGCTCGGGACCGACACCGGGGGATCGGTGCGGGCGCCGGCGGCGCTCTGCGGCATCGTCGGCCTCAAGACGACGGTCGGGCGGGTCAGCCGGGCCGGGGTCTACCCGCTCAGCCAGACCCTCGACTCGGTCGGGCCGTTGGCGCGCACGCGCCGGTCGGCGACGGCTGGCGAGCCGGCGTCGACGGGCTGCGCATCGTGATCGGCGAAGGATTGTGTTTCGAGGGCGTCGCCGCCGAGGTCGAGACGGCGGTGCGCCGTGCGGCCGCAGGGCTCCCCGGGGCGGACGTGCCGTCGATCGACTTCGTCGACGCCGCCGAGGTCACCGAAGGCGACGACGGTCGACTGATGATGCTGCTCCTGGCAGCCGAGGGCGCCGCGATCAACCACGGGTACCTCGAGGATCACTTCGACGAGCTCGACCCGGCGGTGTCACACCGGATGATCCGCGGACGCGAGCTCTCGGCGGTCGACTACCTGCGGGCGCAGGCGGCGATGGCGGCCGCCCGAGCCCGCTTCGCGGCGCGGCACGCGGACATCGACGCGATCATCGTGCCGACGACGATGCAGCCGTCGCGCCCGATCGCCGAGGTCGACGCGACACCCGACCGCTACGCCCAAGGCAACGTCGACTACCTCCGCAACACCGCGGTCGGCAATCGGCTCGGCCTGTGCGCCGTCTCGGTCCCGTGCGGCACGACCGCGGACGGCGCGCCGGTCGGCCTGATGGTGCAGGCCCACCCGTTCCGCGAGAAGATCGCGCTGCGGGTGTCCGCCGGGTTCTCGAGTTGACAGCAAACATCAGTAACAGCTAATCATTAGCCATGGCTGATGCAACGGCCCGCGAGCTGGCGCTCGATGCGCTCGGCAGCCCGGCGCGCCGGGTCGTCCTGTCGCTGCTGCGCGACGGTGAGCAGACGGTGCGCGAATTGACGGACCAGCTTCCCGTCACGCAATCGGCCGTCTCACAGCACCTCAAGGTGCTGCTCGAGGCGCGGCTCGTCGACGTGCGCGCCGAGGGCACGCGGCGGCTCTATCGGGTCGACACCGACGGGTTGGCCGCTGTGCGCGCCTGGGTCGACCAGTTCTGGGACACCGCACTCGGCGCCTTCGTCGACCACGTCGAGCGTCGCCCGATCACTCATGACACGGAGGACAACACATGAACGCAACGACGAGCAACGCGCCCGTGATGCGGGCGGCGAGCGTGTCGATCCCGCCCGATGCGGCGTTCCGCGTCTTCACCGACGAGATCGGCGCGTGGTGGCCCCTGCGCACCCATGGGGTCTTCGGCGACGACGCCGGGGGGTTGCACTTCCGTGACAACGCGCTCGTCGAGGTCGCTGCCGATGGTCGGGTTGCGACGTGGGGAGAGGTCCTCGAATGGCGACCACCCGAGCTCGTGGTCATCACGTGGCATCCCGGCGGTGCGGCCGACGGGCCGGCGAGCCGCGTCGAGATCCGCTTCGAGCCCGATGGCGCCGGGACGCGGGTCGTCCTCGTGCACGCCGGATGGGAGGCGTTCGGGGAGAAAGGCGTCCGCCGGCGCCGGAACCTCGTCGGGCCCAACGCCTGGGGGTACGTCCTCGACCTGTTCGCCGACGCCGCGGAAGGCCCGCTCGACACGACCGACCTCGACGCCCTCCGCACGGCGTACGACGCGTTCTTCGCCGAGGCGGAGCGCGGCGGCTTCGGACCGGCGCCGGATGGCGAGTGGGACGCAGCGCAGGTGATCGCCCACGTCGCCCTCAACGATCTGGCGATGACCGCCGTGTGCCACTCGATCGTGCACGGGTCGCCGCGTGGGTTCGAGAACGTCGTCTGCCAGGATCGCGATGTGCTGGCGGCGACCATCGACCGGTGCGGCGACGGCGTGCTCGAGTTCGGGCGGGCATGCGCGGATCAGCTCGTCGCGACGGTGCGCCGCATGCGGCCCGAACAGCTCGACGAGCCGGTCCACTGCCGGCTCGACCACGACGGCCATCGTGTCCTCGAAGCGACCCTGCCGTGGCGGGAGGTCGTGGTGGTCACCCAGGCGTCGCGTCACCTTCCCGCACACACCGGTCAGCTCGCCGATCTGCGGCGTTGAGCCGATCGCCCCGAAGCGGAGCACGGCGGCCGA
>JAUHYJ010000251.1 GCA_030425785.1 Acidimicrobiia bacterium
ACGGTCGCCGGTGGGTCGTCGCGGATGAGCGACGGCTGGTCGGTGGTGGCCGCGCTCGAGGCAGAACAGCCCCATGCGTACGAGGCGCTGTGCACCCTCGAGTGGGTGTTCGCGAACCGTTCCCCCGACGCCGAGCACCGCTGGATCGGGCCGATCATCGACCGCGGCGGCCCACGCCAGCCGCTGACGTTGCGCGCGTTCTACCCGGTGCGCCTGGCACCTCACATGGCCGACGAGGACGTGCCGCGCGCCTACGCGGCACTGCGGACCTTCGCGGCGTACGCCCGCGACCCCCGATTCCAGGTCTCCACGCCGTTCCGGCCCGGCGACCTGGTCGGGTTCGACAACCGGCGGGTGCTCCACGGGCGTGACGCATACGACTCCGGTGGCCACCGCCACCTCCGGGGCTGCTACGCCGACCACGACGACGTCTACAGTCGCCTGCGCGTCGTGCGACGCCATCTGCTCTCCTGATCAGCGCCCTGATCATCACGTCCTGATCACCTTCGAGTCGACGAGGTCAACCACCATGCCGTCCGTCTTCATCACCTGCGCCGTGACCGGGAGCGGCGACACCGTCGGCAAGTCCGACAAGGTGCCGTTCACCCCCGAGGCGATCGCCGCCGACTGCATCGCCGCCGCTCAGGCCGGCGCGGCGATCGTGCACATCCACGTGCGCGACCCGATCACCGGCGCCCCGGCCCGCGACGTCGATCTCTACCGAGAGGTCGTCGAACGGATCCGCGAGTCGGGCACCGACGTCGTCATCAACCTGACCGCCGGCATGGGCGGCGACCTGACGCTCGGGTCGGCCGAGCGTCCGTTCCCCGTCGACGAGGCCGGCACCGATCTCGTCGGTGCCACCGAGCGCCTCGACCACGTGCGGGCGCTCGAGCCGGAGATCTGCACGCTCGACTGCGGCACGATGAACTTCGGCGAGGGCGACTACGTCATGACGAACACGACGGCCACGCTGAAGGAGATGGCGCGCCAGATCCAGAAGACCGGTGTGCGCCCCGAGATCGAGGCGTTCGACACCGGCCATCTGTGGCAGGCCAAGTCGCTCGTCGAGGAAGGTCTCATCGACGATCCGGTGATGGTGCAGCTCTGCATGGGCGTGCCGTGGGGCGCCCCGCCCGATCTGAACACGTTCATGGCGATGGTCAACAACATCCCCGACTCGTGGACGTTCAGCGCGTTCTCGCTCGGACGCCGCCAGATGGAGTACGTCGCCCTGGCCGCGATCGCCGGCGGCAACGTGCGGGTCGGGCTCGAGGACAATCTCTACCTCGGCCGCGGTCAGCTCGCGACGAACGCCGACCTCGTCGCCAGGGCGGTCGAGGTCCTCGACCGCATCGGGTACGGCGTGAAGACGCCCGACGAGGTCCGCGACGATCTGCAGCTCGCGGCCCGTCCGTGAGCGGCGGCGACATCACCTGTGCGGCCGCCGTCGGATGCGGCGTGATCGGGGCCGGCTGGATCGCACGGCTTCGATTGAGTGGCATCGACGTGTGTGCGTTCGACCCGTCGCCGGCGGCCCCGGACGTCATCGCCGACGTGCACGCGAACGCGGTGGCCGCCTGGACCGACCTCGGTCTCGCGCCGACCGACGACCGGGTCGGCTCGTTGACGATGAGCGACTCGATCGAGGCGGCGTGCGCCGATGCCCACTTCGTCGTCGAGAGCGTGCCCGAGCGGCTTGACCTGAAGCACGCGACGCTCGTGGCGATCGACGCGGCCAACGACGACGCCATCGTGGCGTCGTCGACGTCGGGCTTCCGGCCGAGCGTGCTCGCCCGGCCCATGATTCGGCCCGAGCGACTCGTCGTCGGCCACCCGTTCAACCCGGTCTACCTGCTGCCACTCGTCGAGGTCGTCGCCGGTGAACGCACCGACGAGGCCGTCGTCGAGCGGGCGTCGGCGCTGTACACCCGCCTCGGCATGCATCCTCTGCGCGTGCGGGCCGAGATCGACGCCCACATCGCCGACCGATTGCTCGAGGCGGTGTGGCGCGAAGCGCTCTGGCTCGTGAACGACGGCGTCGCGACGACCGAGGAGATCGACGACGCGATCCGCTACGGCTTCGGCCTGCGCTGGGCCCAGATGGGCCTCTTCGAGACGTACCGGATCGCCGGCGGCCTCGGCGGCATGCGCCACTTCATCGGCCAGTTCGGCGAGGCCCTGAGCTGGCCGTGGACCAAGCTGATGGACGTCCCCGAGCTCACCGACGAGCTGATCGACACGATCGCCGGCCAGTCGGACGTCCAATCCGGTCGGTACTCGGTCCGCGAGCTCGAACGCATCCGCGACCGCAATGTGGCAGCGATCCTGCTGGCCCTCGAATCGAACGACTGGGGCGCGGGTCGCACCCTGGCCGCCCAGCGGGCACACCGCGGCTGACAGCACGCTCGTGCAGAGCTGCTCGGCGAGCGAGCAGACCTCCAGCACCGCCGCCGAGCGACGAGCAGCGTGGCGACGATCTCGGCGACTGCGAGCTCGACGTGTCGACCACCCGGATCAGCACCTACCAAGACCCAGCGCCCGTCCGAGCCCGAGCATCGACCCGGCGTCAGCGTGATGGCGCGTCGACCTGGAGCCGCGGCAGGAACGTTCGTACCCAGAAGCCGACCGTGAGCCCGACGTAGATCGTCCCGACGCCGACGACGCCGCCGAGCAGCCAACCGAGCGTGAGCGCCGACAGCTCGATGCCCGTGCGGGCCCAGCCCACCGGCACACCCCGACGCGCCCACGCCGTCATGAGACCGTCCCGCGGCCCGGGGCCGAGGCCGGATCCGAGGTACAGGCCGGTCGCGACACCGAGCAGCGGCGGGGCGACGACGAGCAGCGCGATCCGAACGGCGAGGTGCGGGTCGTCGGGCACGATCGCCACGACGACGTCGACGACCGGTCCGACGATCAGGACGTTCAACACCGTTGCCGGCCCCGCCGGCTCTCGAAGCGGCACGAACAACGCGAGCAGGGTGAGCCCGATCATCGACACCACCACCCCGACCGAGACGCCGAGGCGTTCGGAGATGCCCTGCGCCAGGACGGTCCACGGGTTGGCACCGAGGTCGGCCGCCACGATGAACCCGATCGCCGTGCCGAACAGCACGAGCCCCGGCACGAGCCGGACGAGCCGACGTCCGACGGGCGGCCGCAGCCGCAGGAACCGCGGTTCGTCGACTCGCCGACGTGCGGCCGTGACGTCGGCTCGTGGGTCCAAGCCGCCGAATGTACCGCCCGCTGCGTGCGCTCCCGATCCGCGGCCCGACCACACGGTCTGACACGATGACGCGATGGCGAACGACCGGATCGCGTATCGGACCTGCCCCCTGTGCGAGGCGGGATGCGGGCTCGAGATCACCCTGACCCGCAGCGACGACGGCGCCGAGCACGTCAAGCGGATCCGGGGTGACCGCGACGACGTGTTCTCCGGTGGCTACATCTGCCCGAAAGGGTCGACACTCGGCCATCTCCACGACGACCCCGATCGACTGCGGCGTCCCGTCGTCAAGCGCGACGGCGAGTTCGTCGAGGTCGACTGGGACGAGGCGTTCGCCACCATCGAGGCCGGTCTGCTGCCGATCACCCGCGACCACGGTGCCGATGCGTGCGCGATCTACCTCGGCAACCCGTCGGCCCACAGCCTCGGGCCGCTGCTCTACAACCGCTCACTGATCACGGCGCTCGGCACGAGCAACCGCTTCTCGGCGTCGACCGTCGACCAGCGTCCGAAGGAGATCTCGGCGGCGATGATGTTCGGCTCGGTCACCGTGCCCGTGCCGGACATCGACCGGACCGACTTCTTGCTGATGCTCGGCGCCAATCCCTACGCGTCGAACGGTTCGCTGTGCACCGCACCCGACTTCCCGGGCCGACTCGAACGACTCCGCGAGCGCGGTGGCACCGTCGTGGTCGTCGATCCGCGCCGCAGCGAGACGGCCGAGCACGCCGACCGTCACCTCGCGATCCGGCCGGGTGGCGACGCCCATCTCCTGGCCGCGATCGCCCACGTGCTCCTCGCCGACGGGCTCGCCGATCCGGGACGTCTCGCAGCGCACACGAACGACCTCGACGCGCTCGCCGAGGTGCTCGAACCGTTCGGCCCGGAGGCGGTCGCCGATGCCTGTGGGCTCGACGCCGGGGTCATCAGGTCGCTCGCCCACGACCTGGCCACCGCGCCGGCCGCGGCCGTGTACGGCCGGATCGGGACCTGCACCCAGGAGTTCGGCACCCTCGCATCGTGGCTGGTCGACGTCGTCAACCTGCTGACCGGCAACCTCGACCGCATCGGTGGGGCCATGTTCACGAAGGGCGCCGCCGGCCAGCCGTCGACGAAGGGCGCGCCCGGCACCGGTCGCGGCTTTCGCATGGGACGTGTCGTCAGCCGGGCGGCGCAGCGTCCCGAGTCGCTCGGAGAGTTCCCGGTCACCGCTCTGCCCGAGGAGATCGAGACGCCCGGTGAGGGACAGGTACGCGCGCTCGTCACCGTCGGTGGCAACCCCGTCTCGTCGAACCCCAACAGCGAGCGGCTCGACGCTGCGCTGGCATCGCTCGAGTTCATGGTGTCGATCGACCCGTACGTGAACGAGACGACCCGCCACGCCGACGTGATCCTGCCGCCCCCGTCGGCGCTCGAGAAGTCGCACTACGACCTCGCCCTGCTCAACTTCGGCGTGCGGAACGTGGCCAACTACTCCCCCGCCGTCGTGGCGGCACCGGACGACCAGCCCGAGGAATGGGAGATCCTGCTCCGACTCGCCGCCGTCGTGTCGGGCGCCGGGCTCGCTGCCGACATCGACGCGATCGACGACGGCATCGCGGCGGCGGTCGTCCGAGCCGCCGTGCGCGACGAGCACGGGTCCGTGCACGACCGTGACCCCGACGAGCTGCTCGCCGCGGTCGCCCATCGCCGCGGTCCCGAGCGGCTGCTCGACGTCATGCTGCGGACCGGCCCGTACGGCGACGGGTTCGGCGCCGATCCGGAGGGCCTGTCGCTCGACGTGCTCGAGGCGAACCCGCACGGGATCGACCTCGGCCCGTTGGAGCCCGACCGGATCCCCGACCTGCTGCGCACGCCGACGGGCCGGATCGAGGCGCTGCCCGACGCGATGCGGACCGACCTCGACCGGCTGGCCGCATCGCTCGACCGGCGCTCACCGGACCTGGTGCTCGTCGGCCGCCGCCACGTGCGGTCGAACAACTCGTGGATGCACAACGTGCGCGTGCTCATGAAGGGCCGCAACCGCTGCACGATGCACGTCCACCCCGACGACGCCGACCGGCTGGGCCTGCGCGACGGCGCGCCCGCCACGGTCCGGTCCCGGGTCGGCGAGGTGACGATCGACGTCGAGGTCACCGACGGCATCCGGCCCGGCGTGGTGAGCATCCCCCACGGCTTCGGCCAGCAGCTCCCCGGCGTCGAGCTGCGGGTGGCGCAGGAATACCGGGGCGTCAACACCAACGTGCTCACCGACGAGCAGTTCGTCGACCCCGTCAGCGGCAACATCGCCCTCAACGGCGTGCCGGTCGAGATCGCGCCGGCCTGAGCCGCGGCGGCTCGTCAGTCCCGGAGCTGGCGGTGGGTGATGTCGGTCGCGTCGACCTCGATCGACGAGTACGGCAGCGCCGCGAAGAACCGGTCGGCGTTGCTCGCGAGCTTGCGGACGGCGAGGTAGTTCGAGGTACCGCCGACCGCGGCCCCGATGCCGATCGGGATCAGCCGGCCGAGCGCGAGGATGCCGCGCCGGGTCCCGTAGGTGCGGGTGAGCGTCCTCGCCATCATCCGGTTCGCCATCTGCAGGGTCGCGACCGGGATGCGACCGTCGGCGGCGACCGCCATCCCGGTCGCCGCCTCGTTGACGGCGCGCGAGAACCCGTCGCGGGCGGAGCTGCCGTAGATCAGCACCGCCAGGACCCACGCCCGGCGCTCGTCGACCGACGGA
>JAUHYJ010000252.1 GCA_030425785.1 Acidimicrobiia bacterium
CTCGTCGGTCGGCTGCTGGCCGCGCAGCGCGGCCTCGGCGCCCGGTGACACGAAGTGCTCGGCGCCGACGGCGGCGAGGCCGACGCCGGCGTCGGCGATCGTGTCGCCGTCCATCCAGACGCACACGGCCGCAGCGGCGATCGCCCAGTCGCCGACGCGGCGCTCGACCTTCTCGTACGCGCTGCCGGCGCCGTTGCGGATGGGGATGCGGATCTCGGTGAGGATCTCGGCGTCGCCGACCACGGTCTCGTAGGGGCCGACGTGCAGCTCGCGCACCGGTACGGATCGGTTCGCCCCGCCCGCACCTCGGATGGTCGCCGTCGCACCGAGCGCCGAGAGCGCGGCCGACAGGTCCTCGGCGGGGTCGGCCTGGCAGAGCGATCCGCCGACCGTGCCGCGATTGCGGACGATCGGGTCGGCGATGACGCGCTCGGCGTCGACGAGCACCGGGAAGTGCTCGGCGATCACAGCGGACTCGAGGACGTCGTTGTGGCGTGCCATCGCGCCGATCGACACGGCATCGCCGTCGACCGCGATCGAGCCGAGCTCCGCGACGAGCGGATTGATGTCGATCAGGTGCTCCGGCTGTGCCAGCCGTAGCTTCATCATCGGCAGCAAGCTGTGTCCGCCGGCGACCAGCCGGGCCTCCGGCCCCAACTGCTCGAGTAGTTCGATCGCATGATCGACGCTGGTCGCGCGCTCATAGCCGAACGGTGCAGGTGTCTGCATCGTGCCCCCCAATTCTCGTCGCTGTTCCCCCGCTCGGCAGTCTCGCGGTGCGCAGCCGTCCGGTCAACTCGTGTCACGGGGAGTGCCAGGCACTCCCCGTGCCGCACGTTCGGTTCTGTGCGGCTACCCGTTGGTAACTACGCTGCCCGTCATGACTGAAGCAGTGATCGTTGCCACCGCCCGCAGCCCGATCGGGCGGGCCGCCAAGGGGTCGCTCGTCGACCTCCGCCCCGACGACATGTCGGCACAGATCGTGAAGGCCCTGATGGCGAAGGTGCCCGAGGTGTCGGCCGGTGACGTCGAGGACCTGATCATGGGCTGCGGTCAGCCCGCCGGCGAGGCTGGGTTCAACATCGGACGCGCAGTGGCCGTGCTCGCCGGGCTCGAGGACGTTCCCGGCGTGACCGTCAACCGGTACTGCTCGTCGTCACTGCAGACGATCCGGATGGCGGCGCATGCGATCAAGGCCGGCGAGGGCGACTGCTTCATCGCCGCCGGCGTCGAGGCGGTCAGCCGCTACGGCTCGGGTGCGTCCGACACCGCTCCCAACCCGACCTTCAAGGAGGCCGGCAAGCGCACCGCCGAGCGCGCCCAGGGCGGGGCCCCGACCTGGACCCCGCCCGAGGGACTGCCCGACCTCTACATCGCCATGGGTCAGACGGCCGAGAACGTGGTGCAGGCCGAGGGCGTCACCCGCCAGGAGATGGACGAGTGGGGCGCCCGCAGCCAGCAGCGCGCCGTCGCCAACCAGGAGAACGGCTTCTGGGACGACGAGATCACCCCGCTCACGCTGCCCGACGGCTCCGTCGTGTCGAAGGACGACGGCCCGCGCGCCGGCACGACGGTCGAGAAGCTCGCCGAGCTGAAGCCGGTGTTCCGGCCCGACGGCTCGGTCACCGCCGGCAACGCCTGCCCGCTCAACGACGGCGCAGCCGCGGTGATCGTCATGAGCGACACCAAGGCCAAAGAGCTCGGCCTCACCCCGCTCGCCCGCATCGTCTCGTCCGGTGTGTCGGCGCTCAACCCCGAGATCATGGGTCTCGGCCCGATCGAGGCGTCGCGCCAGGCGATGGCGCGGGCCGGCATGACGATGGACGACATCGACATCGTCGAGATCAACGAGGCGTTCGCGGCCCAGGTGCTGCCGTCCGCCAAGCACCTCGGCATCGATCTCGACAAGCTCAACCCGAACGGCGGCTCGATCGCCCTCGGTCACCCCTTCGGCATGACCGGTGCCCGCATCATGACCACCCTGATCCACGGCCTGCAGGACGCGGACAAGGAGTTCGGCCTCGAGACGATGTGCGTCGGTGGCGGGCAGGGCATGGCCATGATCATCCAACGCCTCTCGTGAGCCAGATCGCCGTCTCGCTGCGTTGGCCCTCGCCCTCTCGATCACGAGATCGAGAGGGCTCCTGCCGCCTTACGAGACGACGATCTGGTCTCACGAGAGCAAGCTGATTTCTTCGTCGGTGGTGGTCACGTGTCGCGACGCGGTCGACCTTTCATTCGGGCTCAGGCACCGAATGGACGATTCGTCAGGTGAGCGTGATGGCGAGCGGGATCTCGTGGGCCAACGTGTGGCCGACCGGTGAGGTCGACGTCACCTTGGCGTGCAACTCGGCCAGCTGGTCGGCGGTCGCGTCGCTGTCGATGCGGACCTCGGCGCGGATCGCGCCGAAGCCGGCGTGCCCGTCACGCAGGCCGAGAAAGGCGTGCAGGTCGAGGTCACCGCTCAGTTCGATGAACACGTCCTGCAGTTCGATCCCGGCGGCCGTGGCGTTGGCGGCGTAGCCGACCGCGAGGCAGTTCCCGAGCGCGCCCAGCAGTTGCTCGACCGGGTTGGGGGCCGAGTCGGTGCCGCCGAGGCCGGCCGGCTCGTCCGACGCGATCGGCGCGAACTCGCGGATCGCAGCGTGCGAGCGGAAGCCGCCGTTCCAGCGCACCGTGGCGTTCCAGGTCGTGGCCGCGCGGTCGCCGTCGTCGACGATCGCGGCCGCGAGCGATGCGACGGCGGCGATGTCGACGTCGTTCAGGTGGGTCGTGGCGGTGTGGGTCATGGGGGTTCCTCCCGGTGTGGGTGTAAATCCGACTTAATCAGTCGGGATTATGCGGGAGGCGGCGCGCGAAAGTCAACCAAGTTGGTCGGGTTTGCGGTGACGCGATGCGAACCGGCAGATCAGAGGGGGTTGGCGCGCACGCAGATCATGTCGTGGCCGGACGCGTCGGGAAGCGCCTTCAGGACCCACTGCTGGCCGGCGGCGCGCAGCTCGGCGAGCGCGAAGCAGTCGCCCGCCTCGCGGACGCCGGTGCCGAGCGGCGACACGTCGCGGATCTCGAGCCCGGCCTGGTCGGCTTCGGCCGTCCAGAGGTTGACGAGGCCCTGGCGCAACGACGGGTCGTCGAGGAGGTCGGCGCCTTCGAGCCGGAGCTCGACGGTGCCGATCTCGACCGGTGCCAACTCGGCGTGCGGCACGACCCGGTCGCCCTTCAACTCGCCGTCGAGCATCACCGCGACTCGGGTGGCGTCACCGTTCAGGCCGCCGACGAAGCCGTAGCGAACGAGTGGGAGCCCGTCGTCGCCGGTGGTCATCCACCGCACACGATCGCCGGGCTGGAACATCAGTGCTCACCCCGGTGCTCGGCGAGCACGGCGTCGGAGAGCTCCGGCCAGTACCGCAGTGCGTCGTCGGCCCACGTCTCGAACGCCCGGTCGGTCAGCGCCACGAGGCCGACGCCCGCCTGCGGGTCGACCCACATCATGGTGCCGCTGCCCCCGAAGTGGCCGAACGTGGCTGCGGAGTTGGCGCGCCCCGTCCAGTGCGGCGCCTTGTCGCCCTTGATCTCCACGCCGAGCCCCCACGGGCATGGATCGAACGTCCCCACGCCCGGAACGATACCGGTCAGATCGGGGTACTGAATCCGGATCACGTCGTCGGAGGTCTCGGGGGCGAGCAATGTCGGGCTCAGCATCTCGGTGACGAACGCGGCCATGTCGTCGACGTTGCTGTGCACCTGATGGGCGGGCGAGCCGCGCAGCTCGGTGGCGCCCATGCCGAGCGACTGGAAGACCGCCTCACGCTGATAGATCCCGAACGGGATCGTCGCTGCGTCGGCCACGATCGCAGCCACGCGCTCGATGCCCGTGTTCGAGTAGATCCGGCGCTGGCCGACCCGCGCCAGCTGCTGGTCGCCGTCGAAGGCGAGCCCGCTCGCGTGGCTGAGCAGATGGCGCAGGGTCGCACCCTCGGGCACGTCGGCGCGTCCGATCGGCGCGTCGAGCGAGACGATGCCTTCCTCCACGGCGATCATGGTCGCCCAGGAGGCGAGCGGCTTGCTCAGCGAGGCGAGCCGGAACTCGCGGCGGGTGTCGCCGATCGCATCGACCGCGGCGGCCCCGTTCTGACCGACGGTGACGACGGCGGCGGCCACGTGGTCCACCGGCCAGCCGGTGACCAGGTGGAGGGCCGACATGACGTCAGGCGTCGTCGCCGTTGCGGATCAGATCCGCCGTTCGGAATGCCAGCTCGACCGCCTGTCGCCCGTTGAGCCGCGGGTCGCACACGGTCTCGTAGCGCGTGTCGAGATCGGCGTCGATCAGCTGGTCGCCGCCGCCGACGCATTCGGTGACGTCGTCACCGGTGAGCTCGACGTGGATGCCGCCGGGCCAGGTCTGCTCGGAGCGGTGGGCGCGCACGAAGCCTTCGATCTCGCGCATGATCGACTCGAAGTCGCGGGTCTTGCGCCCGCCGGCACTCGTGTACGTGTTGCCGTGCATCGGGTCGCACGCCCACACGACCGGGTGGCCGGCTTCGCGCACGGCGCGCAGCAGCGGCCGCAACCCGTCCTCGATGTGGTCGGCGCCCATGCGGGAGATCAGCGTCAACCGGCCAGGGATGCGGGCCGGGTTGATCGTCTCGCACATCTCGAGCACGTCGTCGGGCGACATCGTGGGGCCGACCTTGCAGCCGATCGGGTTGCCGACGCCGCGCAGGAACTCGACGTGGGCACCGTCGAGCTCACGGGTGCGTTCGCCGATCCAGAGCATGTGAGCCGAACAGTCGTACCAGCCGCCGGTGGTCGAGTCCTGTCGGGTCAGCGCCTCCTCGTAGGACAGCAGCAGTGCCTCGTGGCTCGTGTAGACGTCGACGGTGCTCAGGCTCGGGTTCGATTCGGTGTCCATGCCGGTCGCCCGCATGAAGCGCAGGGCGCGGTCGAGCTCCGACGCGAGTTGTTCGTACCGCCGACCGGCGGGACTGGATGCCACGAACTCCTGGTTCCAGGCGTGGACGCGATCGAGCGACGCGAAGCCGCCCTTGGTGAACGCGCGCACGAGGTTCAGCGTGGCCGCCGACTGGTGGTACGCCTGCACGAGCCGGTCGGGGTCGGCGACGCGGGCCGCCGCCGTGGTACCGGCCGCGTTGACGATGTGTCCGCGGAACGAGGGGATCTCGGCGTCGCCGATCTTTTCGAAGTCGGCCGAGCGTGGCTTGGCGAACTGGCCGGCGAGACGGCCGACCTTCACGACGGGCACACCCATCGAGTAGGTGAGCACGATCGCCATCTGGAGGATGACGCGGAGCTTCTCGCGGATGTTGTCGGCGGAGAACTCCTCGAAGCTCTCGGCGCAGTCACCGGCCTGCAGCAGGAACGCATTGCCCGCCGCGACCTGACCGAGCCCGGCCTGCAGCGAACGAGCCTCGCCGGCGAACACCAGCGGGGGATAGGCGCCGATCTGCTTGAGGGCACGATCGAGGTCGGCCTCGTCGGGCCACTGGGGCTGCTGCTTGATCGGGAAGCCCCGCCAGGAGTCGGGAGACCAGTCCTTCGCCATGGACCCCGAGGCTACCGGGGTCGGCGAGGCGACTGGCTGCCGCTTTGCGGCAGCGAGGCGGCCGAGCGGGTGCTGCGCCTGGCCGAGCACCCGTCGCACGAGTGACACCCCACAGGGCACGGCGTGTCGTCGCCAGGCGTGGTCAGCGCCGGCCGAGCCCGGTTCGCCCGTCGATCAGCTGGCGAGCGAGGTCGAGGTGGCCGGCGTGGCGGGCGGTCTCCTCGATCATGTGCAGCACGATGCGGCCGAGGTCGCTGGTCTGCGTGGCGAGCGGCTCGTCGAGGTGACGTCCGACCGGACGGTCCTCGGCCGAGGATGCCTCGATCGCGGCATCGGAGATCCGGCACTGTTCGCGGTAGAAGCGGATCGCCTCGGCTGGGGA
>JAUHYJ010000253.1 GCA_030425785.1 Acidimicrobiia bacterium
AGCACCAGGGTGCCACCGGGCTTGAGCGCCGTGCGGATCTTTTCGAGGTAGCTAACGCGATCGCGGATATAGGAGTAGGTGTTCGACATAAAAATGATGTCGAGGGCCTGCTCGGGGAGGGCGGGGTCGTCGAAGAACGCGAGGTGGGGTTCGATGTTGGGGGTTCCCCAGCCCTCGCGGTTGGACTCGATGTGCTCGCGAAATGTATCGTCGATGTCGACCGCGTAGACCTTGCCACCCGGCACTTCGCGGGCAAGTCGCCACGAGAAGTAGCCCGACCCGGCACCGATGTCGGCGATCAATGCTTCGGCATTGTCGATTTGCAGGGCCCGAATCACCTGGTCGGGTTTGGTCCACGCGTCGCGCTCTTTGTCGTCGAAGACCTCGATCATGTGTTTGGGGTCGTCGTAGTGACGCGGCGGCCCCGACGTTTGCGTGCATGCCCAATTGCCCGCGAGCACGAGCGCGAGGCCAATGAGAACGGGGCGCAGGCAGTTGCGACTGGAAGTCACTGACGTAGGGTAGGACGCAACCGCAGTGTTTGTGAAGCCCCCGAAGGCGTGTCGTGTGCGCCCCATCCGGCTGGCACCGCCCTGTCCGCCGGGTACGTGGTCAGGGAACGAAGTACCGCGAACCGAGCGACCAACCTGGGAAGGTACGTGGTCAGGGAACGAAGTACCGCGAACCGAGGTGTGGCGACCAACCTGGGAAGTCGACGAGCAACAGGTACCCGCGCGCGAATGTGAGGCCGGCCAACACGGCCACGGGGACCAGGGCGACAAACACACAGCGAACCAGCGAGATGTTGTGGGTTCCCGACAGCGTGTAGGCGAGTTGGCGGATGTAGATGAGCGCGAGGGCCGCAAGCCCGGCGAGGTATGCGGTTGCGGGGACCTCGACAAAGTCGGTGTAGGTGAGGAGGTCGAGCACCGCGACGACGAGCAGCGGTACCGCCATGGCATAGCCGGTTGCTCGCATCGTCGCCGCGATCGACCGCGGTGCCCCACCGGTGAGCGTGAGCGCGACGTGCGTGGTCAAGCCGCTGACGAAGTAGAGCAGCGGGAGCCCGACCGGAATCATCAACAACAGCCACAGCGATGCCGCCGAGACGAGTTGCGGGTCGAGTACGTCGTGTACCGGGCGCAGGATGAGTGGCGCGGGGTCGTTGCCGAGGGTCGCCGCCAGTGGGACGATCGCGGCCAGCCACAGCGGCAGGCGCATCCCCGCCAAAAACTTGAGCACAGCGCCGTGTGAGACCGGTTCGTGCACGTGAGCAAAGCTGCGACGCGGCTGCACTAGCAGTTGCCGAACCGTGTAAAAAAACCGCCAAAACGTGCCCGGCAGCTGGGTAATTTCCCGATCGCCGGCAGCTTCGGCCAGGAGGTCGGCCTCGGTCGCGGTCGGCCACTCAATCGGCAGTGCGCTCCACAACTTGCCCGGCTCAGCCAACAACTTGCGACCGACAGCGCGGCGAACCGAAGCAGACGCAGACACGCTCTTGGATTTGTCGGTCGGCTTTGCCGGCTCGGGCATCCGGCGCAGTGTACAGGGAAGCGCTCGCATTTCCACCGTCAAGTTCGGTGCATCGCCAACGGGCAAAACCAAAACAAAACCGGAACCCGTGTGGGCTCCGGCCTTGTTGTCTGGGACGTTGGTGATTAACCAGTCTTCTCAGCGGGCTTGTCACCACCGCCAATGACGCCCTCGATGGCCTTGTGCAGGTCGGCGAGGTCGGCGGGTGCAACAGCCGAGTACTGCACTGCGTTTTTGCCGTCGGCGAACATCACGGTCCGGCTTTTGGTGATGTTGTAGTAGCCGTCGAACGCCTCGTGGCGCTTCTCGCCCTCGGCCGCCGGGATCACAACCGGGATCGAGACATTGAGCTCGGTCCGCAGGGCCTTGGCCTTGGCTTGAAGATCGTCCTTGTTGGCGATCGGAGTCACGGCTTTGCCGTCTTTGATGTCGGTGATGACGGCAAATGCTTTGACCTTGTCCTCGCCGTACTTTTTGACGAGGGCGTCGATGTTTTGGATGTCGTTTTTGAACTCGGGGTCGTCGATGGTGCCGACCGTGTGGCGACGATGGCAGACTGGGCGCTTGTGAGCGCCGAACCGTCCCAGCCGACCACTCGCTGGAAGCGCATCGTGTTCAAGCCCTCCGGCGAGGCGCTGGCAGGTCCGTCCGGCAAGGGGCTCGACGGGCCGACGCTCGACCACACCGCCGACGAGATCATCGACCTCCGTCAGAACCTCGGCGTCGACGTCGCCGTCGTCGTCGGGGGCGGCAACTTCTGGCGTGGCCGCACCGGCTCGCTCGAGGGCATGGATGCGACCCAGTCCGACCACATCGGCATGCTCGGCACCGTGATGAACGCGCTGGCGTTGCAGGATGCGCTCGAGCGACGCGGCCAGCCGACCCGGGTGCAGTCGGCGATCGAGATGCCGCGCATCGCCGAGCCGTACATCCGGCGGCGTGCCGTCCGCCACCTCGAGAAGGGGCGGGTCGTGATCTTCGCCGCCGGTACCGGCAACCCGTTCTTCACCACCGACACCGCGGCGGCGCTGCGGGCGGCCGAGATCGAGGCCGACGCGCTGGTGAAGGGCACCCACTCCGGGGTCGACGGGGTGTACGACGCCGACCCGCGGACGAATCCCGACGCCAAGAAGTACGAGACCGTCGGCTACGCCGAGGTCATCAGCAAGGAGCTGAAGGTCATGGACGCGACGGCGGTGACGTTCTGCAAGGAGAACGACATCCCGATCGTCGTGTTCGACATGTCGCAGCAGGGCGCCCTCCGACACATCCTCACCGGTGGCCAGGTCGGCACCGTCGTCAGCTGACCGGTTCGCGGACCGTCCACGATCGGGGCGGCGTCCTACGCGAGACTCTCGGGCGGGGCGGTGCCGTCCGGGCACCGAAGACGAAAGAGAGCGGACATGAGCTTCTTGGCATCATCCGGAGATGGCATCGGGGGCGGCATCATCGCCCTGTACCTGATCGTCTTCGTCGTCGTCGTCATCGGGATGTGGAAGGTCTTCCAGAAGGCGGGCGAAGAGGGCTGGAAGGCGATCATCCCGATCTACAACATGTGGACCCTGCTGAAGATCGTCGGACGTCCCGGGTGGTGGATCATCCTCTTCTTCATCCCGATCGTCAACTTCATCATCTGGATCATCGTGGCGAACGACGTCTCGAAGAGCTACGGCAAGGGCGTCGGGTTCACGGTCGGTCTCGTCCTGCTGTCGCCGATCTTCATCTGCATCCTCGGCTTCGGTGACGCGCAGTACGTCGGCCCGCAGGGACAGCCCGCCATGGCCGGCACGGCCGGTGGCACGCCGCCTCCGCCGCCGCCCCCGCCAGGTGGTACCCCGCCGCCGCCCCCGCCACCGTCGGCCTGACCTGACCTCGAGCCGATCTCGGCCCGGCCGGGTGGGCATCTCCCCGCCGAGGGACTTCCCTGGTTACGCTGGGTGGCGTGACCGAAGAAACCCTGCTCGACGCCATGGACAAGATGGACAAGGCCGTCGAGCACGTCCAGTCTCAGTTCTCCACCGTCCGGACCGGCCGGGCCGCACCCGCGCTCGTCGAGCGCATCAACGTCGAGTACTACGGTGCGCCGGTGCCACTGCAGCAGCTGGCGGCGATCCAGGTCCCCGAGGCGCGCATGCTCATGATCAAGCCCCACGATCGCGGCTCGTTGCAGGCGATCGAGAAGGCCATCCGCGACAGCGACCTCGGGGTCTCGCCCAACAACGACGGCGTGGTGATCCGACTGAACTTCCCGCCCCTGACCGAAGAGCGTCGCCGCGACTACGTCAAGGTCGTCAAGAACATGGCCGAGGACGGCCGCATCGCGATCCGGAACCTCCGGCGGGACGCCCGCAAGGCGATGGAGTCCGCCCAGCACGACGGCGACATCTCCGAAGACGATCTCGATCGCGCGGAGAAGGAACTCGAGAAGATCACCCACGAGCACGTCGAGAAGATCGACGCTGCGCTCGGCCGCAAGGAAACCGAGTTGCTCGAGGTATGACACGCTCGACCGGACCGGCGGGCCGCATGGGGGCGGCCATCGCGGCGTGACGCCGCCGAAAGGACACCGATGAGTGACGACATCTGGCGCGACCGTCGCGACGACGACGACTTCAGCGAGTTCGGCTCGCTGTTCGACGACGACGCGCCACCAACCCAGCCCGTGCCCGGCATCGACGACGGTGCCGCTCCCGGCGATGACGGCCCCGACGACGGGTCGGGAGACGACAGCGCCGCGCTGAGCTTCGGCGAGAGCGGCACCGGCTCGTTGCCGCACTGGACCGAGCCGCCGACCGGCGAGATCCCGCGGTTCGACAGCACCGGTGCGACCGATCAGATGGCGTCCGACGACGAGGAGCTCGACGTGTGGTCGTCGTTCTCGTCCGAGGCGCCCGTCTGGAAGGACGACACGCCGATCGAGCCAGGCCCCGAGTCGCGCGACCCGCGCGACCCGTCGGCCGAGGTGCCGATGCAGCGTCGAGCGTCCGACCGCGTCGACGTCGACGAGTCGATCTCTGGGCAGCAGCGTCGGGTCACCGGCGAGTCGGCCGCCGTCGCCCGCGAGCCCAGCCGGATCACCATCGGAACCGACCCGTCCGGCATGCCCCGACGACCCGTCGAAGGCGGCCGCCGCCGACGGGGTGGTCCGCCGCCGGTCGCGCCACGCGGCCCGGCGCCGGGCGCACCGGCGCCGTCGGGTCGCGACATGCCGACCGCGATCGCGGTCGGTGTCCTGCTCGCTGCGGTCTTCATCGGCGCCCTGGTGTGGGACCCGCGCGCGGCCGTCGCGGTCATCGTCCTGATCCTCGGTCTCGCCGCCGTCGAGTTCTACGACAAGGTCGCCGAGAAGGGCTACCGGCCCGCCATCGTGCCCGGCATCGCCACGTGCATCGCCGCACCGCTGGCGTGCTACTGGCTCGGCATCGGCACGCTGCCACTCGTCATGACGTTCGGCTTCATGGCGACCGCGGCGAGCTTCATCGGCGCCCGCAGCGTCGAGGCCGGCCCGATGCCGAATGCGTCGATCACGACGCTCGGCATCGTCTGGATCGGCCTGCTCGGGTCGTTCGCGGTGCTCATCTTGCGCCTGTCGACCCGCGACTTCTCGGCGCTCGGCATCATCGACGGGGCCCGGGCCGCCAACCGCGGCACCGACACGCTCTTCCTGCTCGCGCTCGGCGTGGTCGCCAACGACGTCGGTGCGCTGTTCATCGGGTCGGCCGTCGGTCGCACGCCGTTGCGTCGCTGGATCAGCCCGAACAAGACGGCCGAGGGTCTGCTCGGTGGCACGGTGTTCACCATCGCCGTGCTCCTGTTCGTCGGCGTGTCGAACAGCAGCACCACCTGGAGCTCGAGCTGGCACCTGCTCGCGCTGGCGCTGGTGATCTCCGTGCTCGCGCCGATGGGCGACCTCGTCGAGAGCATGTTCAAGCGCAACCTGGACGTGAAGGACTTCGGTACCCTGGTCCGCGGTCACGGCGGCATCCTCGACCGGTTCGACGGGTTCCTGTTCGCGCTGCCGGGCGTCTACTACCTGACGCTGGTGCTCGAACCCTGGACGAAGTTCGTCGCCTCCTGAGCCGGACGCGCACATGACCGCCACCCGGGTCGCGATCGCCGGCTCGACCGGGTCGATCGGCACTCAGACGCTCGACGTCGTCGAGGCCGAGGGCCGCGACCGGTACGAGGTCGTCGCGCTCGGCGTCGGGTCGTCCGCCGTCGCCGCGATCGACCAGGCGCGGCAGTGGCGGCCGGCCGTCGTCGCCGTCGCCGATGCCGCCGCACGCCGACAGGTCGCCGACGCGCTCGCCGACCTGCCGATCGAGGTCGTCGCCGACATGACGGCGCTCGTCGAGCCGGCAGACGTGGTGATC
>JAUHYJ010000254.1 GCA_030425785.1 Acidimicrobiia bacterium
GAAGCGCAAGATCCTCGAGGTGTTGATCGAGGCCAAGCGCGCCGGCAAGACCGTCGTCGGGTACGGCGCACCCGGCAAGGGCAACACGCTGCTCAACTACTGCGGCATCCGGCAGGACTTCCTCGACTTCACCGTCGACCGCAACCCGTACAAGCACGGCCGCTTCACCCCGGGAACGCACATCCCGATCCACCCGCCCGAGCGGCTCGACGAGGCGCGACCCGATCTCATCCTGATCCTGCCCTGGAACCTGAAGACCGAGATCATGGCGCAGCTCGAGTACACCCGCGAGTGGGGCGCGAAGTTCATCGTGCCGATCCCCGAACCCGTGGTGCTCTGAATGCTGCCGCTCACGCTCGGCTCCGACCCGGGCGCGCCGCTCACGATCACGTGCCTCGGGGCGCACAGCGACGACATCGAGATCGGTGTGGGCGGCACCCTGCTGCGACTCCTGGCCGAGCGACCGGGGTCGCACGTGCGTTGGGTCGTGTTCTCGGCCGACGACGAGCGCGAGGCCGAGGCCACCGGGTCCGCGTCGGACTTCCTCGCCGACGCGGGGTCGACCGAGCTCATCGTGCACCGGTTCCGCGAGAGCTACTTCCCCTGGGTCGGCGCCGAGATCAAGGACGCGTTCGAGTCGCTCAAGTCGGGTCCTGCGCCCGATGTCGTGTTCACCCACCGGCGCGACGACGAGCACCAGGACCACCGCACGCTCGCCCAGTTCACCTGGAACACGTTCCGCAACCACCTGGTCGCCGAGTACGAGATCCCGAAGTACGAAGGCGACCTCGGGCAGCCGAACCTGTTCGTGCCGCTCTCGGACGAGGTCGCCGACCGGAAGGTCGAGCTCCTCATGCGCCACTTCGGCACCCAGCGGAGCAAGTCGTGGTTCCGGCCCGAGACGTTCCGCGCGACGATGGCGCTCCGCGGCGTCGAGTCGGTGAGCCCGTCCGGCTGGGCCGAAGGGTTCCACGTCCGCAAGCTCGTCCTGTGACACTTCCGACCACCCCCGATCCGCTCGCCCATCCCGATCCGTCCGACCACCCCCGATCCGTCCGCTCGAAGGAGACAACATGAAGCTGCTGGTCACCGGTCATCTCGGCTACATCGGCGCCGAGATGGTGCCGATTCTGCTGGATGCCGGCTACGACGTCGTCGGCCTCGACTCCGGGTTGTACGACGAGTGCGACTTCGCGGCCGCACCGGTCGAGATCCCGGAACTGCGCGTCGACCTCCGCGACGTCACGCCGTCGCATCTCGAGGGGTTCGACGCGGTGCTCCACCTCGCCGCGCTGTCGAACGATCCGTTGGGTGACATCAACCCCAACCTCACGTATGACGTCAACCTGCACGCGTCGGTGGCGCTGGCCGAGTCCGCCAAGGCCGCGGGCGTGGGACGGTTCCTCTTCTCCTCGTCGTGCAGCCTCTATGGCGCAGGCGGCGACGACCTGCTCGACGAGACGGCGGCGTTCAACCCGATCACGCCGTACGGCGAGTCCAAGGTCCGGACCGAGCAGGCGGTGTCCGCGCTGGCCTCCGACGACTTCTCGCCGGTCTATCTCCGCAACGCGACCGCGTACGGCGTGTCACGACGTCTCCGGGCCGACATCGTCGTGAACAGCCTCGTCGGTCACGCCGTCACCACGGGCAAGGTGCTGATGCAGAGCGACGGCTCGCCGTGGCGTCCACTCGTGCACATCCGCGACATCATCAACGCGTTCCAGGCGTGCCTCACCGCCCCGCGCGAGGTGATCCACGATCAGGCGTTCAACGTCGGCCGCACGAGCGAGAACTACCAGGTCCGCGACGTCGCCAACATCGTCGCCGACGTCGTGCCCGACTGCGAGGTCAGCTTCGCCGAGGGCGCGTCGGCCGACGCCCGTGACTACCGCGTCGACTTCACCAAGGCCGAGACCCAGCTGGCCGACTACGACCCGGTGTGGACCGTCCGTCGCGGCGTCGAGGAGCTCTACGAGGCCTACGTCGGTGCCGGTCTCAGCGCGACCGACTGGGACGGCCCGACCTACTACCGGCTCCGCACCATCCGGCGGCTGCTCGACGCCGGCCGCCTCGATGGCGGATTGCGCTGGAGCACATGACCGAGCCGCCGGCGACACGCATCGGCCTGATCAGCCCGTGTGGCTGGGGCAATCTCGGTGATGCCGCGATCGTCGAGTCGGTGATCCAGGGTGCTCGGCGTCGACTCGGGGACCCGTCGATCGTCGCGTTCACGATGAATCCGGACGACACGCGCACGCGCCACGGCATCGACGCGGCGGCGGTGTCCGGCGTGGAGCGCCCCGGCTACCGGGTCGTCGACCCCGACGAACCGGAGCGTCCGGCTGACGAGGACGCCGCACCGCGTTCGCGCCTGCGTCGCGCCGCCGACTTCGTCGTCGGACTCCCGGGCCCGCGCGACGTGGCGACGGCACTCCGACTCGCCGCCGACGACCGCCGCCACGGACGTCGTATCGACGGCATCGCTCGTGAGCTCGACCATGTCGTCGTCGCCGGCGGCGGGCAGCTCGACGACTTCTGGGGTGGGGCACTCGGCCACCCCTACGCGCTCGCCCGATGGGGTCGACGCGCGCGGCGGTTCGGCATCCCGTTCTCGGTGCTGAGCGTCGGCACCGGCACCCTCGGGTCGATCGCGTCGCGGTCGTTCGTCCGCGACGCGCTCCGGCATGCGAACACGGTGAGCTTCCGCGACGCCGGATCGCGGGAGCTGGCCGGTCCCGCTGCGGCCGGGGCGCCCGTCGTTCCCGACCTGGTGTACGGGCTGCCCGTCGAGCCGCGTCGGCCGCACGAGCGGCTCATCGCGGTCTCGCCGATGTCCTACTGCGCGCCCGGCTGGTGGGCGGTCGCGGACGAGCCGCGGTACCGGCGCTACATCGACCGACTGGCGCAGCTGACCCGCCTCGTCCTCGACCGCGGGTTCGACGTCGTCGTGCTGTCGAGCAATCGGTCGGATGACGCCGCCGTGGCCGACCTCGTCGACGCCATCGGTGAGGTACCGGCCGATCGGCTGCGCGTCGCCGACACGCCGACGCACGACGACTATCTCGACGCGGCCGGCGCGGCGGTCGCCGTCGTGGCGACGCGGTTGCACGGCATCCTGCTCGCGCATCTCGCGGGTCGGCCGGCGCTCGCGCTGTCGTACGACCGCAAGGTCGACGTCGCGATGCACGACGTCGGGCACGCTGCATGGTGTGTCGCGATCGACGAGTTCGATCCCGCCGTCGTCGTCGAGTCGCTCATGGCGATGGTGACCGACGCCGAGGCGCTCGGGGCCACGGTCACCGAGCAGGTCGCCGCCGCACGGGCTGCCGTCGACCGCCAGTACGACGAGGTGTTCGGCGTCCAGCCCTGACGCGTCGCCGAGGCGATCGCGGAGCGATCGCTACGATGTGGCGCCGTGGGACGCTCCGTGTCGATCGTCATCCCCTGCTTCAATGGCGAGCGATTCGTGGCGGAGGCGGTCGCCAGCGCACTGGGGCAGTCCGTCCCGGTCGACGTCGTCGTCGTCGACGACGGCAGCACCGACGAGTCGCGCGACGTCGTCGATCGGATCATCCGGGAGACCGACGGTGACCGACTCACCTCGATCGCGAAGGCGAATGGCGGCGTCGCGGACGCACGCAACGTCGGACTGGGAGCGATCGGGACCGAGTTCGTGATGTTCCTCGACGCGGACGACGTGCTGCGGCCGGATGCCGCCGAGGTGCTCCTCGATCGGCTCCAGCGCAATCCGGACCTCGTCGCTGCCGCCGGCGCGACGAGCCGCATGGACGAGACGGGGGCGACCACCGAACCGGCGCCCGAGGTGATCGAGGTCCACGAGCTCGGTCGCGACGGGCGCGTCCGGGTCGTGACCGGGGTCGATCGGGTCGGGTTCTGGAACCTCATCCCGGTGACGGCGATCCGATCACCGGGACAGGCGCTCGTGCGCGCCGACGAGCTGCGTTCGATCGGCGGCTTCGACGTCGCGCTCCGTTCCGCCGAGGACTGGGACATGTGGCTCCGCTTGAGTCATCGCGGTGACATCGGGCTCGTGCACCACTGGGTCCTCCGCTACCGCGACCACCAGGGCGGCAAATCGAAGCAGCACCAGGTCTCGCGTCGGTACCGCCGCCAGATCTACGACCAGCACATCGCGGCCGCGGATCCCGCCGACCGATCGCTCGTCACCGTCGCCCGACGGTACGGGATGTACGGTTTCGACATGCGAGCGTGCGCCGGCTGGAGCGTCGACGAGCTGCGAGCCGGACACCTCGGCAACGCGGCCCGGCTCGGCATCCGCTCGGGTCGCTACGGCGCCAAACTCGCCGTCGCCGCGGTGCGCGACCGATGGTCGGGCGACGGGCGAGCGACGTGAACGCGAGCAGTGCGGACGCCGCACCCACCGTGAGTATCGGGCTCGCGGTCTACAACGGTGAACGGCACCTCGCCGCGGCGATCGACTCGATCCTGGCGCAGACGTTCACCGACTTCGAACTGGTGATCTGCGACAACGCCTCCACGGACGGCACCGAGGCGTTGTGCCGCGGCTACGAGCGCGCCGACGAGCGCGTGCGGTACCACCGGAACGACCGCAACATCGGCGGGGCCCGCAACGAGAACCTCACCTTCGAGCGGTCGCGTGCCCAGTACTTCCGGTGGGCGGCGCACGACGACGTCCTCGCGCCGACGTTGCTCGAACGCTGCGTCGACGTGCTCGACGCCCATCCCGACGTCGTGCTGTGCCACACCGACGTCGTCACCATCGACGAGGACGGCAACGAGTTCGGCCTGATCGCCCGCCGACGCGATCCCACGCTCGGCCCGGTCGAGCGCTTCCGTGAGCTGACCGACGTCGCCGTGGGGTGCGAGGAGACCTACGGGTTGATGCGATCGGACGCGCTCGCGGCGACCGGCCTCCAGCGCAACTACACCGACTCCGACCGCACGTTGCTCGCCCACCTCGCGCTGCTCGGTCGGTTCCACGAGATCCCCGAGCCGCTGTTCTACAAGCGTGTCCACGCCGGCAACTCCATGCACACGTTCCCGGACTGGCGTGACCGGATGCAATGGTTCGGCGACGACGTGGCGGGTCGGATCACCCTGCCGCACTGGTCGCAGCTGTGGCACTACCTCGCCGTGATCACGACGGCGCCCGTGTCCATCGGTTCGAAGCTCCGACTGTACGGGTTCATGTTCGTGTGGGTCGGCCGCTATCGGCGGTGGCGGAGCCTCGGCAAGGACCTCGTGATCGCGGCCTACCGTCTGGTCGCTCGCACGCGCGCCCGTCTCGGGCGAGGCGCGACCTAATCGGTCGCGTCGTCCGGCTCGGTTGCGGCCTCGACGAACCGCATCGTGTCGCGGTCGATCGGGGTTCGGCACCCGGCGACGAAGCCCCGCCAGAAATGCACGAACCGCTTCAGACCCGTCGGCCGGCGGAATCTCGCCAGCTCGGCCAGCGGCGACAACAGCGACCGCCAGATGCCCTCGTAGGCGACGACGATCGCGGCCCGTGGGTGTCCGGCCTTGAGTGGCTTGGCGTAGGCCGCCCCGATGCCGAAGAAGTCGCGCTTGGTGAGCTCGCGTCCTTCCGACCAGGTCCGGAAGCCGTCGTGGACGACGCTGGTCTCGTCGGTCTCGACGACGGTGTGCCCTGCGAGCAGGGCGCGGACGGCGACGTCGCCGTCCTCGCAGCTCGGGAATCTGCCTCCTGCGCCGAGCGAGGGGTCGAATCCGCCCAGTGCGACCACCGGGTCGCGCCGCACCGACATGCCGGCGCCGATGCCGCGAGCTCGACACTTCCCGCGCATCGTCGACACCTCGGTCACGCCGTCGCACCGGTACACCGGGATGAAGCCGGCGCTGCTGTCGTGGGGCGCCTCGACGACCG